>URJU01000043.1 GCA_900548315.1 uncultured Coprococcus sp.
CGTCTCGTGGGCTCGGAGATGTGTATAAGAGACAGTCCTTACCCAGATCAGCTATGCTCTTGTTGTCAAGCATATTCTTCTCTGGGATCTTGATCCTTGTCATCTCCGCCTGTCCATGTGCAAATGAATTGATCTCAAGCGCTGTCGGCAGATAGAGGACTCTCGACACCTCTATCGCGGTCTCAAGCTCAGGGTTGATGATCATAGTGAGTCCAAGTTTTTCCCTAAGATAACTTGCCTCCTTGCTGTAGTCCGGATCTCGAAGCCTTGCTATGGTTGCACAGTCTCCAACCTGCTTTGCTATAGTGCAGCACAGGATATTGAGTTCATCCGATGACGTCACCGCAGCAATAAGATCCGCATTCTGTATTCCGGCTTCCAACTGTACGCTGTGATTAGCCCCATTTCCGACAACCCCCATCACATCGTACTGATTGGAATATGTCGCTACCTTCTGCGGATCCTTATCTATGATCGTTATGTCATGACCTTCATTCGCCAGCTGTTTAAGGATCGCAACGCCAACCTTGCCACAGCCAACTATTATTATTTTCAGTCCCGTCTTCTTGCTTGATTTACTACCAAACACAGGTCTATCCTCCTTGAATATCTTCATATAACTAAGCAAAGTATAACATGAAGATTTTAAAAATCAACCACCGCTGCTTTTCTTTACCGAAACCTTACACGAACATCCTTATTATGCAGCAGACCAGAACAAATATCACAAACGCAATGCCCACTATCATATTCGTTCTCTTGCTGAAACCACGCGTAGGTTTCTTATATATACCATCGTCATTTTTATTATTTTTGCTCTTTCCCATCTGTTCCTCCTCTCTGCCCCGCAAGACTCATCAGTCTCTTTATGAGCAGATTTACATTTGTGTGACGTTTCAGCGAATTCTCTCCACTCCTTATGAAATCCCAGGACTCATCATAGGACATATCCGTAGTCTCCGTCTCATTCTCAAAGAAAAACTTCTCCAAAGATCCGGACTCCTCATGAGCTATAGAAAATTCAAGAGCCTTTCTGGTCTTGTCATGCTCATTGAAATTGGCATCTCCATGCAGAAAATGATCCAGATTACAGGAAAAATAATACGCCGAATATTTTACCTTCTTGCTTCCGATCTTGATGGATGTAAGCGATGTGAGCACATCCAGATTGTCACTCTTTCTGTGATTTCTCTCCACGACATGAGCTGGGATACCCGTCACTATGTAATCCGGATAGTATACCGGATCATCTGTCTCATTGCCGCTGGCCGCCACCAGCGCATCATCTATATACACACCGTCCGTGTCTACAAAATGAACTATTTCCAAAATATCCTTCGGATAGAGTCCCGTCTGTTTCAAGAATGGACTGACCATTATCTCATCTATGAACCTCTCTATATTGTCCGGATGTATGCCATTCTTTGACGTTATATCTCCGCCGGCATGTCCATCGTCATTCATGACCATGGCAAATTCAAGCAGTATATCAGGATCTATGTCCTCAAGCAGCTGTCCAAACGGAATCTCAAGTGCATTCTTGTCAGACATTCCCTCGACCAGAAACAGCACGATCTTCTTCTTAGGTCGTTTCCCCATTATCAATCCCCGCCTTTCTGAACGCTGATACGACCTTGTATTTCTTTGTATTCCTATACAGCTCTTCGTCCTGTTCCCCCACAAGTATCTCTCTGAAATAGGTACTTCTCAGATTATTTGTGTTGCCAATCCCCTTCATTCTGATATACCTGTTCTCCGGATTGGTAGTCGTAAAGCATATAAAGTCCTTATCTATGACCTCCAATGGTCTCAGGTTGTGCGATGTGAAAATAAACTGTCCCTTCCCTGATTCCTGGAACGTCTGCAGCACCTCTCCCAACAGATACTCAAACACTCCTGCATCCAGCTCATCTATGGCGATCGTACACGACTGCTCATTGTACGCATCTATGATAAGGCTGAGCACTGATACGATCTTTCTGATTCCATCAGACTCATATCGAAACGGCATCAAAAGTCTGCCCTCCGGTGCAGTCTCAGCATTGTGTTCATTGCTCATATCAGATTCGTTGCGGCTTGACACAATCTCCACAACATGACCCACGCTGCCATCCTTCATCATGGTCGGAGACAGCTCATGCATATCCACATTCAATCCCGGTACGATCTGGCTGAGCACTATGTTAATATTGTCAAACTGCGACTTAAGTTCCGAAAACACAAGATCCGGCATTATATTTGGCATGTCTGTCTTGAGCAGGTACCTGCCGCTCTGGGTATAAAGAGGGAGTCCATAGTTGAGCCTTATATATCCTGTGGACTTCGTGTCCACCACATGAAGATAGAGCTGACTGTAATACGCAAGCTCCAGCACAACCTGGTAAAACTCCGAGTACAGCCCACAGTCATCAAATACCTTTGCAGCACCGAGGGAGAACACAAATGATGTTGATTTCTCCTCCGCAAGCCTTCTCACTATATTCAGTTCATCCAGAGACTTCTTGTCACCCGCCACGAAAAACTTCTGTTTCGACACAGGGCCAAATGGTCTCTCATCCCCGGATGTATCTATGATCGGCTGCATTATGATCTTTCTGCCGCCAAAGTCCCCTGACATGCTGAGTTTCTCGTCACTTATCTTAACTCTGTACTTTGAGTGCTGCGAACTGCCGGCATCGTCTGCTCCGTACTGTCCAAAGCCGCCAGACTGCTCGATCTCAACTGCTGAGAGTGCAAACTCATACACGGCCTTCCTTATACGCCCATCCGGGTACTGAAGATCAAATGTGAACTCAAGTCTGGACTTATCCTGTCCTTTTGCCACACATTCAGCGTATACTCCGGGTACCTCAACACCCATCATCAGCAATTTTAAAATAGCTAACGCCTCTATAAAACTCGTTTTTCCTGATCCATTCTGTCCATACAGCCCCAATATATCTGCTTCCGTTCCATACGGAACATATTTCTTTCCGCATGCAAATACTATCTCGCCATGCTCAACGCTCTTGAAATTATCAAGGACGGCCTTCTGTATCCTTATCGTAGGCAATCTGTCCCAATGGTCTTCTCTAAATTGTCTGATTCTCATTCACGGTCTCCTCAGATGTTATTGATTTAATACTGTAATTATATGTTTATACACTTCATTCGTCAACAGACATCATTTTTTGAATTTTTTATTTTATTTTTCTCATCTCTTCTGGTCTTACCATTTCTATATCTTAGCGGAGGCTCTCCCATAGCTGAAGAAAATCTCCTGATAAAATAGCTTACATTTTGATATCCCGATTTCATGGCAATCTCGGTCACCGACAGATCTGTGGACTCAAGCAGATGTCTAGCATACCTCAGTCTCACATAGTTCACATACTGGGTAAGTGTCATGTGGAATCTCTCACTGAATAACCTTGACATGTATTTTTCTGACAGATGAAAATGTTCAGAGAGTTCAGCAAGCCCTATGTTATCATGATAATTATCTTGTATATACAGAAGTATCTCCTTTTCCAGTTCACCTGATGCATTCCTTGTCAGCTCTTCAAGCTGACCGTATTCCACAAGCAGATCCATCATCTGTAAAAGCCGGATCCTCACCTGTATCTGTCTGTGTGTACCCATTTTCCCATTCTCCTCTACCAGTTCATCAAGGATAGGTATGAGTTTTCCGAGCAGATTCCGATTCGCCACCTCTGGTCTGAATCCCCGTGTATGATTCCTGAGTGGAAAAAACACTTCATCCTCCAGGGCATCCTTAGTCTGAAATGATATGAATTCCAGAGGAAATATAAATGTAAAATAGTCCACAGGAGTGTCCGGGGCGCTCATCATATGCAGTACTCCCGGACTTGCAATAAACACTGAGCCGTCTTCACCTGTGAACTCCTGTCCATCAATCTCCACCGTAAGCGGGCCTTTCCTCACATATATTATCTCCACCTCATCATGCCAATGGACCGGGATCTGAAATGCATGAGGAAAATATCGCATATGATACTCACAAAATGGATATTCTCTTGTTCCGTGCGGATGATTTTCCTTTAATTCTGCGTACATTGTTCTCCTCTGATATTGATTTGTTATATATTGCGTTGCTTTTTACATCATGCAGCTTCGTCATATTAACTCATATGTGGAATATGTGCAACTTTTAATTGAAATAGTACAAGATTCACGCAGCATCAATGCGATATTATACAATTTAGTTATAACTCATGATTTTATACCCATCACCAAAGGAGTACTTATTATATGAAGAAATTATCCGCGCTTTTTATACCTATATGTTTTGAAACACTATTCTATATGCTGTCCGGCATGGTGGACACACTCATGCTCTCATCAGTGGGTGACTATGCCGTGGGAGCTGTCGGAACCGCCAACAGCTACATAGGCATGTTTATCATCATGTTCTCCATCATATCATCAGGAATGATGACTGTCATGACACAGAACATAGGTGCAGGCAGGCCTGGCATTGCCTATCAGGCTCGTCAGCTTGGCCTTATATTTAATTCAGTCATAGGTGTGGGAATGTCCGTATTCCTGTTCGTCTTCTCCGGCAGCATTCTTGACCTGATAGGAATAGCCGGAAATCTCAGGGAACCTGCCATGAGCTATCTTGAGATCGTAGGCGGAGGCTGCTTTCTGAACGCACTGATCCCAATATTTGCAAGCTACCTCAGAGCATTTGGACATACTAAGCAGCCTCTCATCGCTACCATAATCGGCAACCTTGTAAACTTCGCCTTAAATGCAGTTTTTCTCTTTGCGCTGCATAAAGGGGTGCAGGGTGTCGCCACAGCGACAGTCATATCCAAGGTTATCAACCTTGCAATTGTCATCTTTTTCTCCTGCACCCTTGTAAAAGCAGGGAAAAATCCCGAAAGGCTTTCTAACAGAACTGTCCTTTCACAGATCATCAGAGTCGGACTGCCATCTGCATTCGAATCCGTTCTGTACAATGTCGCCATGATGCTGGTGGTCAAGTTTCTGAACCAGATGGATACTGACGGAATAAATGTCACGGCACGATCCTACGCAGTCCAGATAAGCAACTTCTCCTACTGCGTCGGCTCAGCACTTGCCCAGGCAAATGCCATCATGACAGGATGGCATATCGGTTCCGGTGATATAGAGGCATGTAAAAGAGATACCAAAAAGGCCGCCATCATCGGTGTGATCGTGGCGACCTGTCTTGAAACTTTATTTGCTGTCACAGCCCCATGGACCATGAGACTGTTCACCGACAACCCGGACATGGTTCATATTGTCACAAGGCTTCTTGCAATTGACATCATCCTCGAGGTCGGCAGAGTTACAAACCTTGTCTACGGCCAGGCCTTAAAGACCAGCGGAGATGCGGTATTCCCAGCTGTCATAGCAGCGGTCTTTATGTACGTGTGTGCTGTCGGCGGTACATGGATGTTCGGCCTGCACCTTGGGCTCCTTGCAATCGGCGCCTACATAGGCCTTACCTGTGACGAATGTGTGCGCGCAGTGGGTATGGTCCTGCGCTGGCGAAGTGGAAAGTGGACGGAGAAGAAACTGGTGTGATAATACACTAATACCAAACGTATTCCAGAATGTATCAACCCCATACTCCAGGCTTTTATCACAGGATTCCACCTATCATATACACCACAAATGCTGCAAGCCACGCCACAACACACTGCCAGATCACTACCATGACAGCCCAGCGGTGTCCCATCTCTCTCTTGATGGAGGCGATGGCTGCTATACAAGGCGAGTAAAGCAGACTGAATACGAGCAGCGATGCTGCAGCCCTGGTTGTGATGGCTGCGGTCACTGATCCGTTAAACAGAATCTCGAGTGTGGATACCACGCTCTCCTTCGCCATGATACCGCTTATGAGCGACGTACATATTCTCCAATCGCCAAGTCCAAGCGGCTTAAATATCGGTACCAAAAGTCCGGCTATCGCAGCAAGTATGCTGTCCTGCGAGTCTTTCACCATATTGAGGTGCATATCAAAGCTCTGAAGGAACCAGATACATATAGTTGCAAGAAATATAACTGTGAACGCCTTCTGAAGAAAGTCCTTTGCCTTCTCCCACAGGAGCTGGCCTACGTTCTTCGCACCCGGAAGTCTGTAATTTGGAAGCTCCATGACAAAAGGAACCGCATTGCCCTTAAACAATGTGCTCCGATAAATCATAGCCACAATTATTCCTATCGCAATTCCAAGGAAATAAAGCCCTGCCATAATAAGACCGCCCTTTCCAGGGAAGAATGCGCTTACAAAGAACGCATATATAGGAAGCTTAGCCGAACAGCTCATGTATGGAGTGAGCAGAATAGTCATCTTTCGGTCTCTCTCACTCGGGAGTGTCCTGGTTGCCATAACGGCCGGAACCGTACAGCCAAAGCCTATCAGCATCGGAACTATGCTCTTTCCGGAAAGTCCGATCTTCCTTAGCAGCTTATCCATGACAAACGCGACTCTTGCAATGTATCCACTGTCCTCCATAAGTGACAGGAAGAAGAACAGGGTAACAATTATTGGGAGGAAACTGAGCACACTTCCCACTCCTGCAAATATTCCATCCATAACCAGGCTCTTGACCACCACATTTACATTTGCTGCGGTGAGAAGCTTTCCGACCTGAACCGTGAGTGCATCTATCCCCATCTCCAGAAGTTTCTGAAGTCCTGCTCCGATCACGTTAAATGTCAGATAGAACACCGCCATCATGATACCTATAAAACATGGGATTGCGGTATACTTACCCGTAAGAATGCGATCTATCTTCTCGCTTCTGATCCTCTCCTTGCTCTCCTTTGGCTTAACTACGCAGTTTTCACATACCTTTTCTATGAAATTAAATCTCATATCAGCTATGGCTGCACTTCTGTCAAGTCCTCGCTCTTTTTCCATCTGGATTATAAGATGTTCTATCGTCTCTTTCTCGTTCTCATCAAGTCCAAGCCTTTCAAGTATGAGATGATCTCCCTCTATGATCTTGGTCGCAGCGAATCTAAGCGGCAGATCTGCTGCCTTTACATGATCCTCTATGAGATGCGCCACCGCATGTATACACCTGTGAACAGCTCCGCCAAACTCATTCTCATCACAGAAATCCTGTCTTCCAGGCTTTTCCTGATACTTTGCTATATGTATGGCGTGTCTTACAAGCTCATCCACGCCCTCGTTCTTTGCCGCAGATATGGGTACAACCGGGGTTCCAAGCATTGCCTCCATCCCATTTACATCTATGGAGCCTGAATTGCCTGTGACCTCATCCATCATGTTGAGTGCAACGACGACAGGTATCTCCATCTCAAGAAGCTGCATTGTGAGATACATATTTCGCTCTATATTAGTAGCGTCTACTATATTGATGATAGCCTTTGGGTGATCATCAAGCACAAAGTTTCTGGACACGATCTCCTCGCTGCTATAAGGTGACATCGAATATATTCCGGGAAGATCCGTCACGGAAGTATTCTCCCTGCCCCTTATCGGACCATCCTTTCTGTCGACAGTTACTCCTGGGAAATTACCTATATGCTGATTTGATCCGGTAAGCTGATTGAACAGAGTCGTCTTTCCACAGTTCTGGTTTCCAACCAGGGCAAATGTAAGTCTTGTTCCTTCCGGAAGCGGATCACCGTCCCCTTTGACGTGATATTTTCCTTCCTCGCCAAGTCCGGGATGCGCCTTCTCCTCTATGGTCTCAACCCTGGTGTGTGCTCTGGACCTTGTCTCTATCTGCTCTGCATCTATCTGCTCTGCATCAGCCAGTCTGAGTGTGAGTTCATATCCATGGATCTGAAACTCCATAGGATCGCCCATAGGGGCAAGCTTCACAAGGGTGAGCTCCGCACCGGGTATAACACCCATGTCAAGGAAATGCTGTCTTAGCTCTCCTTCACCGCCTACGGTCTTTATTCTGGCACTCTGTCCTACCTTCAAATCTCTCAGTGTCATAATTGATTATCCTTCTTTCATCATTCGTCCAGATTCATCCACGCAGTCTTTCAGTACCACAAAATCGTCTGTCGAATGCCGTCTATTTATGTCTATTGATATTTTTTCTCAATTATAACACGATGAGTTCTATGCGCAATAGCTTTATACATCCATATTTTTCACTCCATATTTTTTTAGGTCTACACGGCCATTCTCAACCTCTATACCATCAGCTCTAAGCCGCTCTGCCTGGACATCTGCCCCACCGAATGCAAACGCACCCGCCAGCTCACCCTTGGAATTCACCACGCGGTAACATGGTATATTCTCAGGATCAGGGTTCTTATGGAGTGCATTGCCTACGGCTCTGGCCATCTTTTTGTCGCCTGCCATCTCCGCCACCTGACCGTAAGTGGCAACACATCCCTTCGGTATCTTCTTCACCGCATCATATATCCTCTTTGTCGGGCTGTATGTAACTATATCATAACTCTCCGCTATCATCTGCTTCACCGCATCATCGGGCACGCTTCCATCAAGTATGATGGTGTTCCAGTGCTCCTTGTTCTGGTGCCATCCCGGTATAACCGATTCAAATGCCTGCCTCCAGAAATCCAGCGACTCTGAATCAGCTTTAACATTCAGATTAATATATCCATTCCTCTCATAAGTCCATAGAAATGCTTTCTTACTTCCCTTGACTCTCACAAGCTGCCAGTTCTGGTCGTGAAATGGAGCCTCCTGATATGTATCAGGAAATGAGAGACCATATGCCAGTACTTCCTCTCTTGTCGTCATGTATATTTTCCCTTTCTTGTGTTGCGATTATGTAATTATCTGTATCCCTTAAGATATCTCTTCTGCTCATCCGTTATGCGATAACTCTCCACCGCCTTCTGTATTGTCTTTCGGTGAACCCAGTCGGACATGCGGTGCTCTTCTATGTACGGAATGACCGCATCCCACTGCTTTGCCAGTGCTGTCGCCATGTACCATGCTATCATCATGTTGACATAATACTCATCAGACTTAACTTCAGCCACAATCCGCACATACTCAGGGTCAAAATCAGCATCCAGATAAAGCCTCATGAGCATTCCTATTCCATACCGTATAGTATAGGTCTCACTTGAGGCGATCCAACGCTTAATAACCGGCAGCAAATCTTCCTTGTGATTTTCAAAACACTTCGGCGCAGGGAAATCACAGGTTGCCCAGTTATCTATATATGGAAGAAATCTTTCTATCTCCGAAATACATCTGTCATAATCCTTTATCCCGGTTATGAGCATCATGTGGAGATTGTTCTCCTCGTAATAACAGTGTGGAAGTTCTTTTATAAACTTTTCTGCCAGTTCTGTTCCAGCTATGCTCTTCGCATATTTTCTGAGCATTGGAACTCTTATGCCTATAACCGTCTCCTTGTCGATGTCTGGCATAAGCCTGCTGTGAAAATCTCTGTATGCCATATCTTGTAATTCAAACAGATGCTTTTGAATCTCCTCCATATTTTCACCTTACGCTTTCTAATTTTCTCGTTGTCAGTTTTCCATTTTCTACATTTTCCTAATCGAACTCATAATTGTATACAACGGTTACGTCTAATACTATCTGAATTTCTTCACATGCTCCGATATAAACCGAAACAGCTCGATATTGACCTTCTCATTCTTCTCCTCCGCCTCAAGATACTCAGGCACCGGAATATCCGTCTGAATCTCTCCGCATATATCAATACCCAATATTCTTGAATGTCTTATATCACCGGCATATCTTTCATCATTACGACAAGCGTCAGAATTTTTTTCTTCACCCTGACCGCCAAGAAAGACACTAAGCAGGCGTTCAAGTCCATAAATTGACATATCCCCTTGACTCCAGTTCGTCTCCGTGTACTCTGTTCCGAGGACATCTTTGTCTATAGATATATACAGAGGCAGATCTGTTCTAATAAGTTTCAGCTTATTCTCAAGCAGATCACCATGCAGGTCTTCGGCGGAAAATGTCAACAATCTTCCGCTCTGACTCCCACTATAACTTTCCAAAGTCTGCTCTATATCTGACTCCGGCGGTCCCACTATCACAAGCTGCCTGAGGTTTTTATTCTGACTCAAAGCCTGTCCCGCCCAGTCTCCGCAGCTCGTCATTTCTGGAATCATCGGTATCTGCATGTCTGTATGATGATCATACATAACCAGCCCAAACGGTTCGGCTATATGATCTGTTATAATCTTCGTTATATAATGATAATTTCCCGAATCTATATAATGTATACCCTGGATTCCGTACGGCTCTATCCTGCCCCATATTTTTTCATACGCATTTTTTGAACAATACATATCTGTCTCTTGTATATCAGAGCAATCTATGTATCTGAATCTATCTATATCTTTTATATCCTCATCACGATATACGTGAGTAAAATCCAAAATCATATTCTCATTTTTCACCTTGCTGTCACCCATATACAACCCCCATATATCCAATAACAAGTCAATTTCGCAGCAATATCGATTAACCTGTCAATAATAAAATAATCTCAATACAAAATCGCCCGACTGTATTCTAACACAACCGGACGATTTTAATCACTATTTGTCTTTCTTTTTCCTTATGTGGATCTCCGGGATCGCCACCGTGTCATATGTCACAGACGAATCATCCTCACCCACATTATCCTCATTGTCATCATGGCTCTTTGTGTTCACCTCAGGGATCGCCAGATTGTCAAATGACATGTTGAATCTGTGATGCTTTTTATGCTGTTCTTTATTTTTTTCTCTCATAGTTGGTTATACCCCCTAAAGTATGTTTATGAAAAATGTAATTACCAGGCTGTTCAGGAAGTCAGCAAATAAACTTCCTATAAGCGGTATTATCAGATATGCCTTGACCGAAGGAACATAGCGGTCGCATATAGCCTGCATGTTCGCCATGGCATTTGGTGTGGCTCCCATACCAAAGCCACAGGTACCCGCCGACAGAACCGCCGCATCATAATCCCTGCCCATCACGTTGAACACAACAAAATATGTGAACAGCATCATGAGTATAAGCTGCGCTGAGAGCAATATTATAAGTGGAAGTGCAAGCTCCGCAAGCTGCCACAGCTTCAGTGTGATCATCGCCATTCCAAGAAACAGTGACAGGCAGATACCACCAAGGTTGTTGATCTCACCCATATATATATCAAACTTGCCGGAATACTCTCCGATATTTCTGATGACCGCAGCCGCGATCATCGCACCTATATATATAGGAAATGTAAGTCCTGTCTTTGTAAGAAGTTCCGATATGATGGTTCCTATTCCTACTGCTATGATGAGCTGAAACACTGCTGCCGCATACATATTGGTATGACGCTCATGTTTCTTCTCATCCTCAACCAGTATACTGTCGTCCTCGGCAACTGCAGTGTCCAAAAGTTTCTTCCTGTCTATGAGTCTCTTGCCTATAGGTCCGCCTATAAGACTTCCTGCGATAAGTCCAAATGTTGCCGCAGCCGTGCATATAGTGGTTGCCCCCTTGACATCAAAATCCTCCAGCACCGGGCCAAACGCTCCTGCAGTTCCATGACCACCTACCATAGGAATGGAACCTGTACACAAGCCAACCAGCGGATCAAGGTTAAGTACCTTTGAAACTCCGAGTGCCAGGAAGTTCTGGGACACTATAAGTACCACAACCAACCCAAGGAATATGAACAACGACTTTCCTCCACTCTTTAAAACCTTGAGATTCGCCTGGAATCCAACGGATGTGAAGAAGAATACCATGCACACCTCTCTCAGCGTATCGTCAAATGTAAATTCTGCTATGCCAAGACTGTAACACACACAGGTCAGGACTGCGAAAAGCAGACCTCCTATGACCGGCGCCGGTATGCAGAATTTCTCCAGGAAATTAATTTTTTTCTTCAAAAACTGTCCCAATATAAGTACCAGAACTGACACCGCCAGTGTCTGATACATATCTATCTGTATCTCCATGTAAGACCTCTCTTATCTATATTATATACACATGCAGACATCCGTTATCAGATACCATTTCACCCAATATCATCTGCATATATTCTTTTCCGCATTCAGTATATTTATTATCATCAGCTGACAACTACTGTTCAGCCGGGATCTCTATTCCTTTTTTCTGATAATAAGCTTTCGCACCATCATGAAATGGAATGGTCACGTTCTTCACTGCCTCACTCTCATCGATCTGGAAAGTGAGTGGTATGGAATACTGTATATCCTGCGAATGTTCAAAGAGAAGTCCTGTGAGCTCCTCCACTATTTCCTCATCCATATCATCTCTTGCAAGAAGCACAGCTCTGACCCCAAGAGTCTCAACGTCCTGATCCTGTCCTTCGTATGTTCCCGCCGGTATGGTGTAATCTGTATAGAAGCCATACACGGATTTAAGCCTGTTCCTGCATTTATCATCTATTCCGATAAGCTTCACAGTGCACTCTTTAGACAGCTCCTCGATCACTGAAGTCTGTATGCCTGCTGTACAGAAGAATGCATCTATCTGGCCTGATTTGAGTTCATTTGCCGCATCCACATAATCGAGATTTACTGTGTCTACAAGGGATTCCACAAGACCTGTCATCTTAAGTATCTGCTCTGCATTTCTCTGGGTTCCTGATTCTTCCTCGCCAACGGAAACTTTCTTGCCCTGAAGATCATCCAGGCTGTCTATGCCTGAGTCAGCCCTCACCACGATCTGACACGCCTCAGTGTACAGACTGGCAACCGCCGAGTAACCACGATACCGCTTCTTATCTGTGACCCCTGTTCCATTGTAGGCTGCATCCACCAGATCTGCCTGTGCTATAGCCATATCAATATACCCATCTGACAGGAGTCTTATATTCGCTGTAGATCCCGCAGTCGCCTTTACTTCAAATTCAAGATCTTCGTCCGCTGCCACTGCCATCTGTGCAAATGCATTTGAGAAGGCATAATACCCACCGCCAACTCCCGCTGCACCAAGTTTCACGGATCTGCTGCCCGCTCCACACCCGGCAAGGGAGAGCGTCATCAGCATGGCTGCCCCCGCTGCAGCCAATCTTTTTATCTTTTTCAGTTTCATTTTATTTTCCTCCTTATGTGACTTGGCGAAAGATCTTTCTCTTCGCTATTACCACCACCATACAACAATCTCGTATAACACGAAATAAAGGGCTTATCGCCCTTTATTATCGCCGTCCATATACCATGTACATCATTATTGTTATTTTACAACTATATTTAACAAAATGATATGGAT
>URJU01000044.1 GCA_900548315.1 uncultured Coprococcus sp.
GGCGGTGCTCATAGTGTACTGTCTGAAGGGGGCGGTGACGGCTCCGGTGGCAACTGGAATACCAAGTCTCGTTGGCGTTCTGGTGACAGGCGGGACATACAAATGGAGGCACAATACGCTTCTGAGTATCCTGCTGGGGACTGTGAGCTATATGGTGATGTTGCGTCTGGTATGAGAAAAAGAGGAGTGGAAAAATTCCATTCCTCTGAACTACTGTTTTAGCAGTAATCTCTGCAATCGGATTGTGGATAATTTGTACGCAGAATCCCACTATTGAATGAATGTGCATAATTTGTTAGAATAGCTGTGTGTTTATGTCAGCAAAGCTGACCAGCGGCTCGCATCAGGATTCGTGAGCGAATCTTGAATGACGTAAGCATATATTATAATATGAAGATATCATCGTGGCAGATTTTGCCTGGTCAGGTGATATTGGGAGATATTATTAGAAAGGATCTGAATAAGTAATGGATAGATCAGATAAACAGAGAATTGAGGGAATCGTGCAGAGGATACTGGATGATTTCGGCGATGACAGAGCCATCAACAAGACGGATCTGTGCAACGAGCCGGATAAGACAGCAATTATCGATGTGATCGACAAACTCATGAAGATTCTATATCCGGGTTATTACAGCGACAAGCTGTATAAGATATACAGTCTGAAGAATAACATGTCTGTTATCATAGAGGATGTAATATTCCATCTGAAGAAGCAGATCATGATAGTTCTCAGGTATTGCAAAAAGTTTCCTGAGCTCACAGATGCAGAGCTTGAGGACAAGGCGATGGATATAACATATGAATTCATGGATAAGATACCTCAGATAAGGGATTATCTTGAGACTGATATCCAGGCGGCATTTGACGGAGATCCTGCTGCGGGCAGCAAGGATGAGGTCATACTTTCATACCCTGGACTTTATGCGATATCTGTATACCGCATGGCACATGAGCTTTGTCTGCTGGATGTTCCTATGATACCTAGGATCATGACCGAGCACGCTCACAGCGTGACCGGAATAGACATTCATCCGGGTGCCACCATAGGAAAGTATTTCTTTATTGACCATGGTACTGGAATCGTTATCGGCGAGACGACTGTTATCGGCGAGCATGTGAAGATATATCAGGGCGTGACACTTGGAGGACTCTCTACACAGGGGGGCCAGAAACTCAAGGGAGCCAAGAGGCATCCAACCATCGGTGACAATGTGACCATCTATTCAGGCGCGTCCATCCTTGGAGGCGAGACTATCATCGAGGACAACGTTGTTGTGGGTGGTAATACATTTATCACCAACTCAGTAGAGAAGGATACAAGGGTTACTGCAAAGAAGCAGGAGCTTCAGTATAAAAATAATTAGAGGACATACAAATGAGTGACATACGAAAGATAGCGGTCCTGACCAGCGGAGGAGATGCTCCAGGCATGAATTCAGCTGTTAGGGCTGTGGTTGTATCGGCCATCAACAGTGGAATAGAGATAGTCGGTGTGATGCGTGGTTACGAGGGACTTATCGACTGGGAGACACAGCCGCTCGGCCTGGCGGACGTCAGAAACATAAACAATCAGGGTGGAACGATACTTTTCACCAGCAGAAGCGAGAGATTCCTTCAGAAAGAATACCGCGAGCAGGCGGCAAAGAATCTGAGAGATCACGATATAGATGCGCTTGTTGCCATCGGCGGGGATGGAACACTCCGCGGAGCCATAGCATTTCAGGATGAGGGTATCAATACCATCTGCATCCCTGGAACAATAGACAGAGATGTGGCATGTTCTGAGTATACGCTGGGATTTGACACAGCGGCGAATACAGCCATGGAGGCTATCGACAGGATAAGAGATTCGTCGGTTTCTCATGGGAGATGCAGTGTCGTGGAGGTCATGGGACGAAAGAGAGGCTATATAGCACTCTGGGCAGGCATGGCGACATCTGCGGATGCCATCATAATTCCTGAGAAATGGGATGGCGACTTTGACAGTATCATAGATACGATAAAGGCAAAGCATGCTGACGGAAGAAACAGTTATCTTGTTGTAGTTGCTGAGGGCGTAACGGATGCACCGGAGCTTGCGCAGATGATCCTGGATAAGACAGGCATAGAGTCAAGGGTGTCGGTGCTTGGGTACATACAGAGAGGCGGTCAGCCTACAGCAAAGGACAGGATGTACGGCTCGCTTATGGGGGCGTATGCTGTGGATGTACTTAAAAAGGGAGGCACAAACCGCATGGTGGCTATCAAGAATGATATACTTATAGATTACGATATAAAAGAGGCAATAGATATACAGAATAATCAGCTTGATTCATTCCAGTATGAACTGAGTAAATTGCTGGCTGAGTAAGAGAGAAAAGGAGAAGGTTATGAAACAGGTAATATTAACAGGCGACCGTCCTACGGGTCGTCTTCATGTGGGACACTATGTAGGATCACTTAAGAGAAGAGTCGATCTTCAGAATTCGGGCAGGTATGATGAGATATACATCATGGTGGCTGACGCACAGGCGCTTACAGACAATGCAGAGCATCCAGAGAAGGTTAGACAGAACATAATGCAGGTTGCTCTTGATTATCTTGCCTGTGGCATAGATCCTGAGAAGTCTACAATATTCATCCAGTCAATGGTGCCTGAGCTTACAGAGCTTACATTTTACTATATGAATCTTGTCACAGTTGCAAGAGTTCAGAGAAATCCGACCGTAAAGGCAGAGATCAAGATGAGGAATTTTGAGGCAAGTATCCCTGTTGGATTCTTCTGTTATCCTATCAGCCAGGCTGCAGACATAACAGCGTTCAAGGCTACAGAGGTTCCAGTTGGAGAGGATCAGATGCCTATGATCGAGCAGTGTAAGGAAATCGTTCACAAGTTCAATTCAGTATACGGAGAGACTCTTGTAGATCCAAAGATTGTCCTTCCTGACAACGAGGCATGTCTCAGACTCCCAGGTACAGATGGCAAGGCAAAGATGAGCAAATCTCTTGGAAACTGTATATATCTGTCTGAGGATCCTGCGGAGATCAAGAAGAAGGTTATGTCCATGTACACAGATCCAAACCACATCCGTGTTGAAGATCCGGGACAGGTTGAGGGCAACTCGGTATTTACCTATCTTGATGCATTCAGCAAGCCAGAGTACTTTGAGGAATTTCTTCCGGATTACAGCGGCATGGATGAACTCAAGGAGCACTACAGCAGAGGTGGCCTCGGTGATGTAAAGGTCAAGAAGTTCCTGAACAACGTTCTTCAGGCAGAGCTTGCACCTATCAGAGAGCGCCGCCAGATGTGGGAGAAGAGGCCACAGGATGTATACGACATCTTAAAGAGTGGCAGTGAGGTTGCCAGAGCAAAGGCAGCAGAGACACTTGCTGATGTAAGACGCGCTATGAAGATAGATTACTTTGAGAATGACAACTTATTTAAGTAAGCAACATTTATCCCCAACATTATAACTTTAGAACAGCATAAACACGAAAAAAGGATAAAATTCTCCTAAAAAGTCCTGAAAAGTGATATTCAGGATAAATACAGAGGATTTTATCCTTTTCTTATGCAAATAATCGTTTTAGAGATATTTTTGTGCTAATGACGAACAAATTATTTCAAAATAAGAAAATCCTAGGGAAATGACACATCACCCAGAACCCTCTTATATGCATATATATCATCGCTGTTTTCAAGCATAGGTATAAAATCTCCATAGACCAGGGTGGTCTCGGTATGGTGGAGGCTGATAAGCTTTTTGTAGTAAGAGAACACATTGTCCGGATCGGCCATTTCATTCTCTGCATTTATTTCAAGATAGTTTTTGTTCACCTTTATCCATGGGGTTTCTGTGGTGAATCTCAAAAGGAGCGTACAGGCAGCCGGCATCCTTTATTCCATCCTCAAAGCTTTCTTTTCATATGTAAGCGATTGCATCCATGCGGAAACCGTCGATACCTTTGTCACACCACCATTGCATGATATTTCCAGGCTAAACCGCCAAATACTGCGCCCCAGTTGTTTGGAGAAAGTCCGTCTGTGCCATCTCTCCATATATAGGTGTGCCTCCTGAATCTAAGTGTCAGCCAGTTGGAGATAAAATACAATAATTCTTCATTTGCTCACATAGATAATTCATCGAATAATATGTAAAAATATATGCATAAAAAAGCCCATCTGTATGTATTCCTACAGTACAGATGGGCGTAAATGACAACAGACAAAAACTGTAATTACAAGAGTAGTTGGTTATATAAACAAACCAGATTTCTCCTTGTTGTGTTCCAGCTTGTCGAGAAGTTTTGCACAAGGCTTAGCCAGCAGCAGACCAATGATCACCGATATGCCAACATATATCAGCAGGGTTGCCAGACATCTGCCGTATGTGTGTTGATACATTCCGGCTACGCATTCTCTGAGAGCGTTCATGCAGTATGAGAATGGCATGAATTTGTACAGGTACTGGTAGACTGATGGGAGAACTTCCACAGGGAAAGTTCCACCTGCTCCGGCAACCTGTATGACCATGATAACCACTGCGATGGCTTCGCCGATATTGCCAAATGCTGCGGTTAGAGAGTAGATCAGGAATGTGAACACAAAGCTGGTCATCATCGCAGCCAGTGTAAATGCTATCGGGTGCTTGCACTGTATCCCCACATAGAACAGATCGCCAAATACTGTTATGATCGTTTGAACCTGTCCTATCACAAAGAAACTTATGTATCGTCCGAAGAATTTTTGGTATGGTTTTACTCCCTCGAGGTCTTCCCCGTCCTTCACCTTGACATGGATGAGAGCCACAAGAATGAGGGCACCAACCCACAATGCAAGAACAGTGTAAAATGGAGCCATTGCCGAGCCATAATTGCTTATTGCGTAAATCTCCACAGTGTTCATCTGTACAGGAGATGATATGAAGTCCACGATCATTTGCGGATTTTCCTTTATTGCAGACATCATTTCCTGAAAATCTGGATTTGAGGTTAGCTTGTCCAGTTCCTGTATGAGAGAGCTGATATCGTCCTTGAGATCGGACAGATATTTTGCTGTGACCTGTACATTTGTTTTGCCGTCCTTAAGTATGGACTGATACTCGGTGAGGGTGGAGCTTATCTCCGAAAATGTTCCAGGTACATCGGCTAATATAGCCTGTGCCTGAGTCAGAGAACTCTGCATTTCAGTCAGTGACTCGGTCAGAGCGGACGACAGTTCACCGTTTACCAGATCCTTGACCTCTTTTATATGGTCTTTGCATTTGTCTATATCAGAGATGATCGCGGATTTTATATCAGCTATCTCAGAATCGGAAATCTGGGCATCACCATTTAATCTGTCGAGGTCGCTTTTCAGCTTTTCAAACTGTGACTTTGCATCCGAGATCTCAGGGGATTTGCTCTCTAAAAGTCGCTGAATGGTGTCAAGCACGTTGGTGCCCAGATCGTCAGATGAAAATTCTTTGGTGACGGTTACTATGTGAACATTGCTGCCCAGATCGTTCACTGCATCTGACAGGTCATCCAGCTTGCCTGATATAGTATCCAGGCTGGTGCTCATAAGGGAAAGGGCAGAACTTACAATGTCATTGCTTATATCCACACTGTCCTTGAGGTTGCCAAGGCTGTCGGATCCGCTGGATGCCATGCTGTCAATGTTTGGAAATAGAAGTTTTGTCGTATCTATAGAGTCAGATGCCGATTCTGTGAGCAGCGCAAATGTGTTCATCATGTATATATAGTTGTCCAATGTGGATGAAACCTGATTGAGCTTGCTCCTTACTCCGCTGATCAGGTCAGATCCCTCTATGTCACTTCCGGACAGATAGTCGCCTGCATTTGCAAATACCTCCGTCAGAGTGCTTATGAGTTTGGTGTTGATCTCATTTTGAACAGTGGTTTTTACCTTGCCGGTAATCTTGGTTGCAATGGCATTTTTTTTGCTGTTTTCATAGTAAACAATTCTGGGATTTACTATATTGCCGCTCATGATGCTCAGCATGTTTTCTGTGAAATCCTTTGGGATTATGATGCCTGCATAACACTCACCGCTCTGGATGAGCTCAAGAGCCTCCTCCTTGTTGTCGGCAAATGTCCAGTCGATCGTGTTGTTGGTCTCAAGACTTTCTGTTACCATATCACCGATCACAAGCTTGACGCCGTTAAGGTCGATTCCCTCATCTTCCGAGTATACGGAAATTTTCATGAGTGAGGTCGCTGCTTCTCCGTACGGATCCCAATTGGACATTATATTGAACCAGGCATATAGGGATGGGATGATGCACAGACCCATAACAATGGACAAAGCAACAACGTTTGTGGTCAGCCTGCGCAGATCTGATAAGTATACGCGCCATATATTTTTCATGGTGTTTGCTCCTCCTGTTCAATGTTGTCTGAAACTTTGTCTTGAGTCTCATTTGGGGTCTCGTCGACAGAGCCTTCATTTTGAAACTCATTTGGCGTATCATCTGTTTTGCTCTCGTCCTGTACTTCGCTATCGGTGTCATCGGCAGCATCCGTTCCGGATTCTGATCTCACGTTGGTGATGATCGTATCGATTTTTTCATCAAGTTTTCTCTTTGGGGCGGAAACCCTTGTGTAAATGCTGTCTATATCAATCAGGCTGTCTATGCCGCCCTCTGAATCCTGTAGGGAGTTGACCATTTCCTGTATCTTGTAGTCAGAATATTCCACATGAATGAGATATGCCGCGATCAGAAAGAGGCTGGCTATCCAGAGAACAAGAAATATGATCTTTGAGCTGTTGGTGAAGAACAGCAGAATGAGAAAGCAGGCAGGAACTGTGAAAATACATTTGATTCCGGCTTTCAGCTTTCGCACATTGTTCGCATGGGCATTGTCTCGGAATTCAAGAACCTTTGTCATTATGTCAGGGACTTCGGACTTGCCAAAAGTTTCGTGCGAAACTTTTTCGTTTTCGGTGTCATGTTTATCTTCAGTTGTGATATCTGATATTTCTGTGTTTGTTTCGTCCATAGGAGTTCCTCCTTTATTGTCTGAACTGCGTTTTGGCTTACATCATCTGTGTGTCTTCCATTCGTTTTTCTATGAAGTGCATGATCCTGATAAATGGTTTCCTTATAATAAGACCAATCACAAGCGCCTCAACTATGAACAGTGACAGTTCAGAGAGGTAGATAAAAATATTGTGGTGGTACATTCCGCCTATACATTCTCTCATGGCATTGATGGCATATGGGAATGGGAAGAAAATGTACACCTGTCTGAAAAAACCAGGCAGAGCCTCGATCGGGTACGTTCCCCCGCTGCCCGCGATCTGTAATACCATGATGACAACAGCCAGTGCCTTTCCAATGTCGCCAAATGAAATAGTCAGTGAATATATAAATATTGAGAAGGTCAGACCTGTCAGTGCCGCAGCTGCCCAGAAGGCAAATGGATGCAGGCATTGTATCTTGAGCAGATACAGATCTCCCAGAACGATCACAAGAACCTGCAGCTGTGAGAGAAGGAAGAATATAAGATATCTTCCAAAGAACAGCTGGTGTGGTTTGGCATCCTTCAGGTAGTCGGCATCTTTCACATGTACTTTCATGAGTGATACGAGTATGGTCATACCAACCCAGATGGCAAGTACTGAGTAAAATGGTGCCATGGACGAGCCATAATTGGCAATCTGGAAGTAGTAGTGTTCCTCCACGGTTACAGGCTTTGACAGGAATGAGGCGAGAGCCTCAGTGTCTCCATTCAGAAAAGCAAGTATCATCTCGGCGGTTTCACTGTTAGATGCCTTGTTGATGTCGGTGATTGCCTTTGCAATCTTTTCTCTGACATTGCCAATGAGGTCTGACAGATCCGAGAGACTGGTGTTCATGGAATCCAGAGTTCCTTTGTAATTGTCAAATACAGTGTTGGTGCTGGCAATCGTTGCGTTCAGCGTTTTCAGAAGATCTTGAGCATTTTTCAAAGCCTCCTTGATGTTGATGAGTATGTTGTCAAGATCAGGAACTATCTTTTGGCTGAATGTATCGTCCACAGTAGATATTGCATTTGAGACCGCAGTCAGTTTGTCGGTGAGTGCATTTTCAAGTTTGAGAAGATCTGTGAGGTCGATGCTGCTCAGGGTTTCGTCAGTCAGATTTGACACTGTGTCCACCTGTGATTTCATCTTGTCAAGCTTGTCGAGAGCATCTTTCACCACATCTGTGTTGCTAATGTCCAGAGATTTTACAAATGTCTCTATGTTGTCAAGTTTCTTTCTCAGAGAGTCTGCATCAGACTTGATGTTGTTCAGATCGGAGGAAATGCTCTCGGCATCATCCTTCAAAGAGAGCAGCTTGGCTGATGTCTCAAGAGATTTTATATCATTTTCTATTGAGTCAATCTGAGACTGAAGACTGTCTCTGAGCTGATAATAGCTGGAATCGGTTTGATCCATATCAGACAGACTGGAGTCGATTGCTGCATCGGCTTTATTTATCGCATTGGTACTTTTGTCTGTGGCTGCCTTAAGTTTCGTGTCATTCTTAAGTTTTCCATTTGCATTGATTATAGACGCGATCAGATCCTGGTATCCGGCAAGATTGTCATCAAGGGTTTCCAGGGATGTGACAAAGTCCGTTCCGTTCAAGTCGGTAGTCAGCTGTTTGTCGGAACTGTCCACAGCGGACAGCAGTTTTTTGGATATTGCCTTTATATAGGTTTCGTTTATGCTTGTCTTCAATGTTGAGACAGCGGTATCTGTTATCTTGGGTGCAACAGCATTTTTCTTTTCATTCTCGTAATATGTAAAGCTTGGATTGGCAAAGTTGTCGGTGAGAGCGTTATACATATTTGAAGAAAAGTTCTCATCAATTACGACTGCAGCGTAATATGTTCCAGCTTTCACGCCATTTACAGCGTCATCCTCGGACTTGGGAAATACCCAGCCGATACTGGTCTGACTCTTTAGTTTATCCGCTACAGACTGTCCCATGTTCACGGTGCTGCCGTCACTGTCAGTGTACCCTTTGTCGAGATTTACAACAGCGATATTGATATTGCCGGTGTTGGCGTAGGGATCCCAGTTGGCAAATATATTGAACCATGCATACAGAGCTGGCAAAACACATAATCCTACTGCAAGTACGATGGTGAGAATACTTTTTTTTATGCCGATAAGGTCATTCTTGAATATTTTAAAAATAATCTTCATAATTAATTAGCAATCCTTTATGTAAAAGGGGCGCGGTCATGTCCGTTCCCTGGGTGATATCTACAGATTCTTAAAGTGGAATTGTTTCTTTCCGGTTGCATAGTCATCCACAATCTGTCCATGTCCGTAAAGTTTGTATTTGTACGTTACAAGTCCCTCAAGTCCTACAGGACCTCTTGCGTGGATCTTGCTGGTACTGATTCCAACCTCGGCACCGAAACCATATCTGAAACCATCGGCAAATCTAGTGGAGCAGTTCTGGTATACTCCGGCGGAGTCCACAAGCTGCATGAAGAGAGCAGCGGTGTCGGCGTTCTCGGTGATGATGCAGTCTGTGTGGTGTGAACCAAAGTGGTTGATATGGGAGATTGCCTCCTGTACATCGTTTACAATCTTGACAGACAGGATCAGGTCGAGATACTCAGTGTTGAAATCATCGTCCCCCATGATCTCACATGCTGACTGGTTTATGATCTTGGCAGCCTCGGCTGTACCCCTGAGTTTTACGCCGTGCTCCTTGAGAGCTTTTGCGATGGCTGGCAGCATTTCATTTGCAACATCCCTGTGTATAAGAAGAGTTTCTGTTGCATTGCAGGCAGCAGTATACTGTGTCTTGGCATCAATGATGATAGGTATAGCCTTGTCAAGATCTGCATCCTTGTCTATATATGTGTGACAGATTCCGTCGGCGTGTCCCATGACAGGAATCTTGGTGTTGTTCATTATGTACTGAACAAATGCATTTGAGCCTCTCGGTATGAGGAGGTCAACGGATTTACTGCATGACAGCAGTTCATCAATCTCGTTGTGCTGGCTTGCCTGTAACATACATCCATCAGGCGCTCCATTTGAGATGGCGGTGCTGTAGATCACATCGAAAAGGGCTTTGTTGGTATTGGCTGTCTCCTTACCACCCTTGAGTACGGCGCAGTTGCCGCTCTTGATGCACAGAGATGATATCTGAACCAAAGCGTCTGGTCGTGCCTCAAATATGATTCCAATGACTCCTATAGGGCAGGAAACTCTCTGGAGGACAAGCCCCTCGTCAAGCTCCCTCTTAAGCTGAATCTGTCCCACAGGATCAGGAAGTTTTATAAGTTCATCTATACCATTTGTCACATCAGCAAGTTTGTGTTCGTCAAACTTAAGTCTCTTCTTGACTGATGGGGCAATCCCGTTTTCCTCAGCTGCAGCCATGTCCTTGGCGTTTGCCGCAAATATTTCATCCTTGTGGGCGATGAGTGCATCCTTTACATGTGCGAGTATGTTGTTTCTTGTATCCTCTGAAAGAGCAGCCATTTTGTAGCTGTCTGCCTTCATGATTGAAGTTGCCTCCTGCATGTTCATAATATGTTCTCCTTTATAAAAGTTGTTTTGTCCTATTGTCAGATTATATGAGAATATAATCTATTTCATATTACCACAAGTTGGGAGAGGTGACTATAAAAACCGCTTAGACCGGTATGAAACTGATCTAAGCGGTTTTATGTGTGTTGTGGTATGTCTATAGCACAACCTTTCGGTTGGATGCTGTGATAATTAGCAGCTTATCACAACAAAGCTCTGTGCCGGAAGAGTGATAACTCCATCAGCAACGCTTGGCTGTGTGCCGTTTATTGCTATAGAATATATAACCTTTGAATCCTCTGTCAACTCGGTAAGTTTTCTTGACTGAGTGGCAGTATTTTTAGGGTTCACAGCGAGTATCAGATTTCCTCTCTTGTATACCAGAGGTTTTCTGCTGATGATCTCAAGATTGCTCTTGTCGAGAAGATCCGCCTGTGAGTGTCTGAGCTCGGTGAGCGACTTAACTGTGTTGATAAGCGAGTTCTGATCCGTTTCAGCAGTTTCAACATTTGCAGCTCCTTCCGTTGAATCAACCGGGAGGTAAAGCTGGTCTGCCGGTGCTGTTGAGAATCCCATGTTCTCACCTGAGTTCCACTGCATAGGGGTTCTTGAACCGGTTCTGGTGAAACCGCCCTCTTTGCTAGGCATACTTCTGAATCTCATGGCAATCTCATCTCCGTAGTAGATGAAAGGATTGCCAGGCATGGTGATGAAGAATGCGTAGGCAAGTTTCAATTCATCCTCTGAGAGTCCGTAGCTGATACGTGTGGTATCGTGGTTTCCTGTGATGAGAGCGATTGCGCCCTTGTCCTTTATCTGCTCGTATCTGTTCATGTATTCATCTATGAAGTGATCGCAGGATCCTTTACTGTCCGCCTTGAAGAAACTGTTGTTTACCACGCTGTCGTCAAGGGACTCTGGAAGTGAGGCAAATGCGTTCATGTGTGCCTCATAATCTCTTACGAGAGAGTTGTAGCCGTTGCCCATCCAGTCCAGATAGAAGTCCAGATCAAATCCAGCCTTTATAGACTGTTCAGCCTTTCCCCACTCGGAGACAAATGCTGATTCAGGGTACTCTGCGTGTATGTCGCCTAGTATATCCTGCCATACAGATACGGTTCCGCTTTTGTTCTCGTCATCATGCTTTACGAGTGAATCTGCCATATCAACGCGGAATCCGTCACAACCCTTATCGAGCCAGAAACGGCAGACATCCTTCATAGCCTCTCTGGTTGCGATACATGCCGGATCATACATGCTCTTGTGCCACTTTTGTGTTGGGTTTAATACGCCATAGTTAAGTGCCGGCTGGCATTTGAAAAAGTTTACAATGTAGGCTGCGTTTCTCGGTGTCTCGCCTGCGATGTAATTAAGTCCAGAACCGCCACAGAGCCATCCATCTGTCCACATATATCTGTCTGTGTATTCATTTGCCTCGGTTTTCTTGCTCTCGGTAAACCATGCATGTTCCTCCGATGTGTGACCTGGAACCAGGTCGAGAAGAATGTGCATGTCCCTCTTGTGAGCCTCAGCGAAGAGATTCTCGATATCCTCCATGGTTCCGTATCTATCGGCAACCTTCTTGTAATCCCTTACATCATAACCTGCGTCAGAAAATGGCGAATCAAAGCAAGGATTCATCCAGATAGCGTTGCATCCAAGAGACTTGATATAGTCAAGCTTTGCAGTGATTCCATTGAAATCCCCGATACCATCGCCGTTGCTGTCATAGAAACTCTGAGGGTATATTTCATAAAAAATTGCATCTTTAAGCCATGTAGCCATAATAAATGTCCTCCTTATAAAAATGTGGCATGCGCATATAAAGGCACTTCGCGCGGCGCATGCGTTACTATTCGTTTCTCTGTAATATGAGCAGCGCACTTGCAGCAATGCGCTGGTGGTTTATAAGGTATATCACAAGTTTTCTGCAAAAACTTATGAAATAAGGTAAAGGTACTGCAATCCCACACAGAAATCTGCCTCAAAATACGGAGAACGGTCTTAATAGTATTAAGAACATTCTATTCAATATAATAAAATATAATATGGAAAAATGTAATCCTTTATATGTAATTTTGTGGATTAATTTTTTACCATAAAATTATGGTTTAAACTGTAAAAGTTTAAACACACAAATGACATGATCTATGTTACAATCACAGGGTGTGTTAACCCAAAACAGTATAGAAGAGAAGGAGGCAGATGATGTGAGGACACAGGCATCTGCGAAAGAAAAAAAGTATGAGTAAGAAAAGTAATAACGGCGACAGAGAAAAGTTTGCCTCCAGACTGGGGTTTATCCTAGTGTCTGCGGGATGTGCCATAGGTTTGGGAAATGTATGGAAGTTTCCATATATATGCGGACAGAATGGAGGAGCTATATTCATTGTGATATATCTGCTCTGCCTTCTGCTTTTAGGATATCCGATCCTGACACTGTCTCTTATACACATCTCCGAGCCCACGAGACGCGTAGTAATCTCGT
>URJU01000045.1 GCA_900548315.1 uncultured Coprococcus sp.
ATATATTATGGCGGCTGGACAGCTGCCAGAAAGGTTATAGCGGGAAAGTAACATGGAAGACAAGAGATTGGATAACGAATCAGAGTATGTCCCAACCAGCTTTGAGAAGGAGGAGGACTATTTTGACAATGTTGAACTTGAATTGGATTACAGCATAAGTGTAACAGAGGGGGAAACAGAGCTAAAAAAGGACAGTATAAAAGAACAGAAGAAATATATGCGAGACAGTCACGGCGATATGGATGACGAGGAGTTTCTTCAGAACATGCAGCTTTTGAACAATGATGAGGCATATCTCAGAAGGGCGGCTAAACGGCTTGAGGTGTATGAACATCAGAAGAAAAATCCTTACTTTGGAAAAATCACATTCAGATACGATGACGATGGGGATGTGCTGCCACTGTATATAGGAATGGCTGGGTATCAGTCAGACATGAATAGCGATCAGCTTATATATGACTGGCGTGCGCCGGTATCTTCTATGTATTATGAGTACGAGAAGGGCGATGCTTCATACACAGTGAACACAGATGATATGGGAAGTGAAGAGTTCACCGGACAGATACTTGAGAAGAAACAGTTTGTCATCGGAAATGGAAGACTCAGGGAGGCTGTGGACACAGATGCAAATATAAATGATGTCATACTTCTTGAGGCACTTGGCGGAAACAGCAGTGTTAAGATGAAGAGCGTGGTGGCAACCATACAGAAGGAACAGGATGCCATCATAAGAAACAGGACAGCTCATAATCTTATTGTAGATGGAAGGGCTGGAAGTGGAAAGACAGTCATTGCAATGCACAGGCTTGCCTGGCTGCTCTACAACTATAAGACATTGGACAGTGACAAGGTGATGATACTCTCGCCGAATAGTATATTTGGCGATTATATATCGGATGTTCTTCCGGAACTTGAGGAAAACAGTGTTCCGGAAAAGGAATTTGACACTCTGCTTGAGGAATTGTTGTATATAGATGAGGAATACGAGACAAAGCTTGAACAATCGGAGTTCATCATAGACAGTGGTGACAGGGAGAACCAGAGGATAAGGAACATAAAGGTCAAATCGTCCATAGGTTTCTTCGACAGGTTCAATGAATTTCTGGAGAGATATGTGTCGGGGATAAAGTTCCGCACATTCCACTATCAGAAGGTTGAGTACACCGGGGACGATATAGCTGCTATGTTCAATGGAAGATTCTCCAGAAAACCTGTGTATGAGAGATTTGAAAATATAGCGTATTTTATAGTGGACAGAGTTGAGGACAATTCATCCAAGGAGTTCCCAGAGGAGAAGAAACACAACCTGGCAAGACAGATACAGAAACAGATGGTAAACCTGTTCGCTGAGAGAAACCTTGTTAAACTCTATGTGGATTTCCTTGCTGAGATGGAGACGGAGTATCCGGGAATCTCAGATTACAAGAACGAGTATGGAAAGATATGCTATGAGGACATACTTCCGATACTCTACCTGCAGGTGTATTTCTATGGATGCAATTCATACAACAATATTAAGCACCTGGTCATAGACGAGATGCAGGATTATACAATATTCCAGTATGCGGTGATCGACAGGATATTTGGCTGCAAGAAGACGATACTGGGAGACAGATATCAGGTGCTGTTTTACAATCCGGAGGAGACCGTTGTCGATGTGCTGACTAAGATATTTGCGAAGAGAAATGGACAGGGGGGCTATGAACTTATGGAGCTTTCCGAGTCCTATCGTTCTACTGCGGAGATAACAGAGTTCTGTAATTCCATACTAGACGATGAGGGGATCGGCGGCAACACGGTTGAGAGGCACGGAAAGGTGCCGGAGAAGGTGCAGTGCGAGAGCCTGGATGATGCGATAGAATTCATGGGTGATAAGCTGAACTACGGCGAGATGGATGCATATGACAACATAGCAATCCTGACGGATGACGAGGCGGATGCGTATGAGATATACCGCAGGTTATCGGAATACACGGAGGTGACACTCATAACCAATCAGTCTGTTGTATATGCTGGCGGCGTGGTTGTGCTTCCGAAGTTCCTTGCAAAGGGAATGGAGTTTGATGTTGTGTATGTCATGACTGATGGCTCCTATGTGAACAGCATGGTCACAAGACACACCCACTACATTGCATGTACAAGAGCATTACATGAACTTTATGAGCTTGACGTCATACAGACACAGGAGTAATGAATCTGAATAGATAAATATTAAGATAGAATAGTATAAATGATATAAAATGATATAGTATAGAAAGATATAGAAAGATATAAAAGTACGGCATCTCCATGTTGATCGGATATGCCGTATTTTTGTGCACAAATTATACAAATAAATCTATAACGCCTTTTTATTGTTGCAAAAATGACAAATAAATGGTATTGTTAAGGAAACGAGGAAACTGAAAGAAGTTTTTTAGTTTCCCCAAAAGATATCAGCATGTACTGCAGGATGGCAGATTTCGATGGACAGGAGGGAGTTATGGACGGAGAGACACAGCAGCAGCTGAGACTGAGGATATATGAGGCAACCATAGAGGAATTCCGTGAGAAGGGATTCAAATTCACCATGGACGATATGGCGAGACGCCTTGGTATGAGCAAAAAGACGATATATCAGGTTGTGAGAGATAAGGAATCGCTGTTCTTTGACACGGCGACATATATATATGAACAGATCAAGAAAAGCGAACAGGCAGTCATGGATGACGACAGGCTGACTACAGTGGAGAAGATAAAAGCCATACTCATAGCCATGCCGGACAGCTATAGCGAGCTTGACTGGAGGCAGATATATCAGCTTGAGAATTCATACCCGAGGATATTTGCCAGAGTGAGAGTAATGATGGAGCAGCAGTGGGATAATACCATTGAACTGCTGAGACAGGGCATTGACGAGGGTGTTATAAGGAATATCCCCATCCCGGTCATTAAGACTATGTTTGAGGCTACACTTGAGAAATATATGGAGACCACGGTTCTGATAGACGCAGGACTTACATTTGATGAGGCGGTGCAGTATACACTGGATGTGCTTATGGACGGCATATCCTGTAATGTGTAGGAGTCTACATGCGTGAAGTTATTATTTGATAGAAGTTTATGCCTGCTCACAGGGTATATATTAAAGACAGGAGGTTGTGTTATGGGCAAGAGATCTGAGGTGATATTTGGCAATAGGATGAGCAGTCAGGTCGTGAAAAAGGCGGAGAATTCCAAGGAGAGATTCGTAAGAAGATTCGGCGATGACAGCGATGTCGACTATCCGCTGGCGATTGTTAAAAATCCTTACATTGGGGATACTCTCGGCGTCTCCAACATTGTTATAGACGGTGGAGCCGGTGACGATGCGAGAACTGGTGGCAGGGAGGACTTTGACCGTGATAAAGGTATCATAGTCGGCAATATCAGGATGGGATTTGGACATTACAGAATATCCATGGCGATAGCATCCGCTGCAAACCATCTGGGATACAAGCCGTACTGGATGGATCTCAATTCCTATAGTGAGACCACGGGTGGCAAGGTCATAGAGGCTCAGAATAAGCTCTATTCCCTCGGCTCGAGGATATCTGGAAAGAGCAAGGCTTTCAACAAAGCAGTGTGGG
This sequence comes from uncultured Coprococcus sp., assembly GCA_900548315.1. Classification (GTDB taxonomy): domain Bacteria; phylum Bacillota; class Clostridia; order Lachnospirales; family Lachnospiraceae; genus Coprococcus. The sequence continues at coordinate 3,609 of URJU01000045.1, forward strand.
AACCGATGAACTATGAGGGGTTCAGAAAATTGTCATATAATGCTTCCGATCAGATGAATGCGGAGCTTATGACGCCGATATTTGGAAATGTTCCGAAGGATATCCCGCTTGTGGCGACACATGTGTGGCCTGCTCAGGCAGCAGTTCATGCCGGAATGAAGTATGTGGTGAATGCGATCCCGGATAACTGGCCTATGGCCCTGCATCTTGCGGAGGGAAGTCTTCACACGGTGCAGACCAGATCTGCATATTTCGGCTACAGGACTTTGAACGGCATGCAGGGCGATAAGGTGCTTAAGCCGATGCCGGGAGATTCCATCAAGTATGTTGGACACTATATAGACCATGAGCTTGCAGCAGCCATAGAGGAGGACTGCAACAGGAGGATAGAGAGAAGAAAAGAAAAGGCACCGATGCGTTTCCTTCTCACCATAGGAGGTGCCGGAGCACAGAAGGACATATTTGCCGCCATCATCAAGACTGCCCTTGCCAGCGTGAAGAAAGGCAACATGGTCTTGTATGTAAATGTGGGCGATTATATGAACGTGTGGGAAGAACTCGTGAGAGAGATTCCTGCCCTAGAAAGCGAAAGCCTTGTCACTACGCATTTTGACAACTGGGATGACACCACGGCATTTGCGGATAATGCTCTCAAGGAAGAGGTACATGGGATACACGCATTCTGTCATGAGGACATATATGAGGCTGTGTACTGTACGAACCTTCTCATGAGAAGCTGCGATGTGCTTATAACGAAGCCGTCAGAGCTGGCATTTTATCCTGTTCCAAAGCTGTTCATCAAGAGAGTGGGTGGACATGAGCAGTGGGGGGCAATTCATTCGGCTGAGATTGGAGACGGAACCTTAGAGTGCCGTGACATACCGCATACTCTCCAGATGATGAAGCTGTTCATGCAGGATGACAGCATACTTGTGGGTATGTGTGAGAATATAAAGAGAAATAAAATAGACGGAATATATGACGGAGCATATGAGGCCGTAAAATTGGCGATGAAGATGAAACACTGAGATGCAGTGAATTGCATACACATCAACAGAAATGAATTAAAAATATTGCACTCAGCACATCGATGAAGAAGATATTCAATAGGGTGCTGTTTAATAGACAAGGAGGATTACATTATGTACAGGGTAAAGAAGAAAGAGACGTTTATACCATCATCAAATGGTAAGGACAGACTGCATGTGATCGTGTGGGAGCCGCAGGGCGAAGTGAAGGCTATACTTCAGATATCACACGGAATGATAGAGCTTATAGACAGGTATGACGAATTCGCAAGGTATCTTGCGGCAAAGGGATTCGTGGTGGCTGGAAATGACCATCTGGGACATGGGCTTACGGCTGCAAATGTGGATGAACTGGGATATATGAATGCTTATGATGCCAGTATGGCAATGGTGGCGGATCTTCACAGGGTTACGAGAAGTCTGAAGAAGGCATACAAGGGTGTTCCATTCTTTCTGATGGGTCATTCTATGGGTTCGTTCTTGGCAAGAAGATATATGTGTGACTACGGATGGGATCCGAAATACCCATCGCCGTACACGGAGGGCTCAAGTGTGGATGGATTCATTTGTATGGGAACAGGAGGCATGCCTGAATGTATGCTGCAGATCGGAAGACTTGTGCTGGAGCTTGAGAAGAGTCAGCATGGTGAGAGGTACAGAAGCACACTCATGGAGCTGCTTGCATTTGGAACATACAACAGGGGTATTCCAAAGACAACTATAGTGGACGGTGAAGTGAGAAAGAGGACAAATAAAGACTGGGTGAGCCGTGATCCGAAACGCGTTGACGCATACGTGGATGATCCATTGTGCCAGTTCTCATTTACACTTAAGGGTTACGAGACACTCTTCAATACACTTCACTATATACAGGAGGACAGGAACGTTGCGAGAATACCGAAGAATGTACCGGTTCTGTTTGTGTCTGGTGACAAGGATCCCGTGGGACACTACGGCAGTGATGTGCTGAAACTTTACGAGTTATACCACAAGAGAGTTTCTCATAATGTGGCATGCTATCTGTACGAGGAATGCAGACATGAGATACTTAACGAGCTGTGTAGGGATAAGGTATTTGATGATATTGACAAATGGCTTGAGGCAAGACTTGCTGATATAGAATGTTAATGGAATTTTGATAGAATGTCAGTTGGATAGACAGTGGATATAATGACCGGAGACGTGGAATATAATGGGGGCGGACGACCGTTGTTGAGGATTGTCTGCTGGAAATAAAAATGGCCTGATGTCTGCTTTGATTCCTGTAGTAGGAGGTTATATATGGGAGAAAATTTACAAGATGATGCACAGCAGAAAGTGTTGGCTGGCAGCCTTCAGAAAAAGACAAAGATAGCCTACGGAGTAGGAGCCGTGGGTAAGGACATGGTGTATATGCTGGTCGCCAGCTATATACTGTACTATTACAATTCAGTGCTGGGGGTCAGCTCTGTGTTCATAGGAACCGTTCTGATGGCGGCGAGAGTGTTCGACGCATTCAACGATCCGATCATGGGAATCGTGGTGGCAAAGACCAGAAGCAGATGGGGAAGGTTCAGACCGTGGATATTTTCAGGAACAGTGCTGAATGCTGTGGTTCTCTATGCGATGTTTGCTGTGCCTGAGAGCATGGGCGCAGGTGGAATGAAGGTGTTCCTGACAGTGACATACTTTTTGTGGGGGATCACGTATACGCTGATGGACATTCCATACTGGTCCATGATCCCTGCCATCACTGAGCCGGGCAAGGAGAGAGAGAATCTGTCTGCGCTGGCAAGATCCTGTGCGGGCGTGGGTTCTGCCATCCCCACTGTGCTTACCATGATAGTAGTTCCTGCCATAAGTGGTGCAGCCCTGGCGGCGGACAAGTTGAAGATCACGGATTACCGCATCGGATTTAAGTGGTGGGCACTGCTGGTTGCGGTTGTATTTGTCATTTCAGAGGTCATATGCGTGGCAAATGTAAAGGAGAAGAGTGACACTACTCCGGAGGCACACGGAATAGGAGAGATGTTCCATTCACTTGTGACAAATGATCAGGCACTTGCTGTGGTGATCACTATCGTCCTGGTAAATTCGGCACTCTATATAACAAGCAACCTGCTCATTTATTTCTTCACCTATGATATAGGAAGCGAAGGCGGATATGCACTGTTCTCAGCATTTGGCGGTGGTGCGCAGATACTTGCCATGATGCTGTTTCCACTTTTTAGAAAGAAGATGTCTAAGCGAAAACTGTTTGTACATTCAGTAGTATATGAGATAGTGGGATATGTGATGCTGCTTGTATGCAGCCTTGCGGGTGTGACACGGATGACAGTGGGCGGAGTGCCTTGCTGGTACATCTTGTTTATCCCGGGACTTCTGGTATTTGCTGGAAGTGGGCTTCTCAACGTGCTGATAACAGTGTGCCTTGCCGACAGCATAGACTACGGAGAGTACAAGAACGGGCAGAGGGATGAGAGCGTCATATGCTCCATGCAGACGTTTGTGGTAAAGCTTGCTTCTGGAGTTGCGGTGTTCTTTGCCGGACTTGCCATCAAATGGGTTGGCCTTGTACAGCCTGCAGATGGAATCTCTGAGGTCATAGAACAGAGCACAGGAACACTCATGGGACTTTCCATGATGATGACAGTCGTTCCTATAGTTCTTCTCATCATAGGTCTTGTGTTCTTTATCAGAAAATACAAGCTGACAGAGGAGAAAATGCAGGAGATCATGACAAAACTGAGATAGGAGGAACCGCTATGAACGAAGTTCATACTCGGAATCGGTTCCGACGACTTGCCCCGCTCGCATGCGCGAGAGGGGCGCTACATATTATTAGGAGGAACCGCTATGAACGAAGTTCATACTAGGAATCGGTTTAGATAGGAGGATTGCTATGATCAGATATATAGAAGAACATCAGGTATTCATACTGGAGACAAAATCAACGCAATATGCCATGTGTGTGCGTCAGGATGGACACCTTGAGCACCTGTATTATGGCAGCAGAAGTCTGGGTGGCGGAGATCTGAATTCTGTGGGACTTTGGGATGTGGCACATGACCGCAGTCTGTTCGAGACCGGAAATGCCATAGTGCTGGACGGCGGACTCACCCTTGAGAGTCTGTTGCAGGAAGTGTCATCAACCGGCAAGGGGGATGTCAGTGAGCCGTTTGTCTGTATGACCCATGCAAATGGCAGCGCTGCCTGTGACTTTGTATATGAATCCTATGAGATAAAAAAAGGCAGGGATGAGCTTGAAGGACTTCCCTGCGCGGTGGAGTGTGGCAGCGGAATGAGCGAAACCGCCCTTGTGGATGACGGACAGCAGAGTGCTCAAACCGATGACGTACAAAAGGGTGTAGGAGCCGGAGTAACACAGCTCACCATAACCCTGCGGGACAAATGTTATAACCAGAAAATGGAACTCATATATGTCACATGGGATGACTGTGACGTGATAACCAGAAGCACCAGACTGACGAATGAAAGTGAGAATGTAGAACGGGTTGACAGACTTATGTCCTTGCAGCTTGATATGAGAATGTATCACGAGTATGACATGATACATTTCGGTGGAGCATGGGCAAGGGAGATGCACAGATCGGTGCATCCCGTGCGGCAAGGCAGGGTGGTTGTCTTATCGTCCACAGGAACTTCAAGCAGCAGGGCAAATCCGTTCTTCATGGTGGCAGAGCGTGGATGTACGGAGGAACACGGCGGATGCTATGGTTTCAATCTCGTATATTCAGGAGATCACCTGGAGAGCTGTGAACAGAATTCTTATGGACGTATGAGGATACTGAGCGGAATCAATCCTGAAGGTTTTTCGTTTGTACTTGAACCGGGACAGACGTTTCAGTCGCCTGAGGCGGTCATGACATACTCGGCGTCAGGTTTAGGTGGTATCAGCAGCCATATGCATGCATTTGTCAGAAGACATATAGTGAGAGGGTACTGGGCAGATCGGGAGAGACCGGTTCTGCTGAACAGCTGGGAGGCTGCGTACTTTGATATAAATGAGAAGAAACTGCTGAAACTTGCAAAAGAGGCAAAGAAGTGCGGCATAGAGCTGTTCGTCATGGATGACGGATGGTTCGGGCACAGGGATAACGACACCTCCTCTCTTGGAGACTGGAAGGAGAACCGGAGCAAGCTCCCGGGCGGGGTAAAGCAGCTGGCTGACAAGGTAAATGCGCTTGGACTGGACTTTGGTATATGGGTCGAGCCGGAGATGGTAAATGAGGACAGTGACCTTTACCGGGCACATCCAGAGTGGGCTGTGAGAGTTCCGGGACAGAGTCATGCCGAGGGACGTCATCAGATGCTTCTGGATCTAACCAACAAGGATGTGAGGGATCATATAGTGGATGCTATGACAAAGGTGTTCTCATCAGCAAATATCTCCTATGTGAAGTGGGATATGAACAGGATCATGTCTGATCGCTATAGCCAGACGCTGCCTCCTGACAGGCAAAGTGAGTTCGGACACAGATATGTTCTGGGACTTTACGACATAATGGGCAGACTCACCAAGCGTTTTCCTGAGATATTGTTTGAGGGATGTGCAGCCGGTGGAAATAGGTTTGACCTCGGTATACTGTGTTACATGCCACAGATATGGGCGAGTGACGACACTGATGCCAGGGAGAGGCTTGAGATACAGACTGGGTACAGTTATGGTTACCCGATGTCGGTTGTCAGCAGTCACGTGTCGGGATGTCCGAACCATCAGACGCTCAGAGTCACGCCACTTGAGACACGGTTCGGAGTGGCGGCATTTGGAGTGCTTGGCTATGAGTGCAATCTGTGTGATATGAAAAAGAGGGATCTTGAAGCCATAAGAGAACAGGTGGAGTTTTATAAGAACCGCAGACGGACGCTGCAGTTTGGTGAATATCACAGGATAGAGAATGGAACCGTGACGGAGCTTGAGCGGAATGTGTACCAGTTCATGACAGTATCCCAGGATGGATTCGAAGCTGTAGCCTGCTGCTATGAGGGACAGGTGATACCAAACTATACCTACAGGCATATGAGAACGAAGGGACTTGACGAGAAGGCGGTGTATGTCATGGAGGGCAGAGAACTTGAGTATAGTGTCAAACTTATGGGAGATCTCATCAATACGGTGACTCCGGTGCATGTGAAACCTGATTCACTGGCGCAGAATGCGATAGACAAGGTGGTTAAACTGCCCGGTGAGAAGGAATATGTGAAAGCATCCGGCGCATTGTTCAACAATGTGGGGGTGAACCTTGCTCCACGATTTGCGGGAACCGGCTACAATGACCAGACTGCTATTTGGACAGAACATGGGATGAGATTATATACGTTTACCAGAGAGTGATGTGTGGCAGCTATATTGGCGGAGTGTGTATTTGCACGGGAAAATTTGCATGCAAAATTTACATTATATAAATAGTGGAAATAAATGCTGAAATGTGTTATCGTATCATTATAGAGAATTGTTCTTGATAAAATATGTTATTAAATCTGTTAATAAATCTACTCACAAGTGTATTTATGAATAGATTTATAAAATTACTGTCAGTTCAACGTTCAAACATCTGTTTATAAATACCCGAAGGAGGACTATATAATGAGTGATAAGCGTAATACGTGGCAGAAACAGGTCATATATTCTGTTATAAAGGAACTCAAGACTCATCCTACGGTACAGAGTCTTATAGATGAGTTGGAAAAACGTGGATACAAGATCGGCAAATCAACTGTATACAGGGTGCTCTCGGACGCTGTTGACGATGGAATAGTTATGAACGTATATTCCGGGGATAAGATGGAGCATTATGATGGCAACACGGAGAATCATTATCATATAAGATGTAAGGTGTGTGACAGGATATTTGACAGCGAACTTCCGTATCAGGATTCTATAACGCAGATGGGTGTGGATGCTGACAGCGATTTTGTCATACTTTCACACAACTTGGAATTCATAGGAATCTGTCCCGATTGTAAAAACAGTCTGAAAAGTCTGTGACAGAGAGATATCAGAATATATAAAACTGCAGTCTGTACAAAGTATACAGGCTGCAGTTTTTTTATTTAGGATTACTCTTATTCATCACGTTTTTTCTGAGAGAGTATGTTGGCAAGTTTTATTTCACTGACTGAATAATCCGATTCAACTGGCTGGAATCCCATTGACGAATCCTCGGATACTGTTGAGGAATCCAATCTGGCGGAATTGAAGCAGGCAGTATCTGAGCTGGAAGTATTCTTCTGGCGGTCAGGTGTACTGAAAGGTGAGAATATATTGTGCGACAGAGGCGAGTCTGACGCTGCCGGACTTATATGAGGCTCGGCGCTGATCTTGTCTGAACCTGCCATATCGGATGCCTGATGGCTTTCGATGTTCACCTGCTCGGGCATAACCTTTATAGGGTCAACTCGTGGATTGCTTATAAAAGTTCTTTTGGATGATGGCTTTACCACATTCATCCCCAGAATTGATTTCTTGTTACGGATAGCACGCTGCTCTTCCTCGGATATCACTGGTTCGGCGGCAGCGTCAGGTTTATTCTCGCGGGAGATGATGCTGTCTATGACAGAATCGTCATCTGCCTGCTCAGTTGCCTTTGACACTTTGTCGTAGGCGGCAGCGATCTTCCGGTCGTATGCAGCGCGGATCTCATCTGCAGATCTGCCAAATGCTGAATCTTCGTTTGGATCATAAGTCTCTCCCTGTGAAAATGCAGAGTCTGTCTCAGTTGTGTAGTTTGTTCCGACTCCTGTGTTGGATGATGCCAAATCATTATTTGTTGAATCATCATTTGTTGAAACTGTATTGAAAGCAGGATCTTTTGATGCATCATATGTATCAGGTTCGAAAGCGCTGTCACTTGTCTGGGATCTGTCGGATGCAGAAGAGTCATCCTCAATGTCTCTCAGAATATCAGCAATGCCCTCACCATTATCGTTTACTAAGGCCGATTCATTCTCTGCGCCATCAGTTTCGTCATTGTCAATGTCTGACTCGATGTATTCCTCAGCAGGCTCAAAGAAAGTAGGATCTATGGAGAGGGTAAAGTCAACTTCTGAGTGGCCTACCTCTATTCCGCAGTCATTGTACAGCTTGGTGGTATAGCAGTTCTTCAGAGTTTCTATGAGTTCAGTGTTGTCGTACTTCAGCTGCTCAAGAATGTTGGCTATTATGAGTCCCTGAAACTCATCCGTCCATCCATCTTCAAGCTTTACAGCTATTCCAAGTTTCATACTCTTTATCGCCATGCAGATCACACCTCTGGAGCCGTCCTTCATTATAAGGTCGGGATTCTGATTTATGTAATATGAAGGTGTGCCGTAATCGTTGATCTTTTCCGGATACTTATGGATGCATGAAAAGTTGTAATCTATGGTATCTCTGAGTTCTCCTGACATACTGAACGGATCCATGAGCTTTGCGTAGGACATGGCAATGCTTCTAAGTGGCAGTGCAAATACAGGAACACCACATCCGTCTATACCAAGACCTATCTTATAGGTAGGAGTCTGGCTGAGCATGGATATGAAATTGATGATCTGCTGCTGTACCGGAGAGTCCTTCAGATGATAGCCGTCCGGTTTCCCGGTGAGCTCACGTTGGAGCAGCATAAGGCTGAAATGTTTGCCTGAGCAACAGTGCTGAAGCTTGCTCTGCCCCATTCTCGGATGAAGACGTGATCTGTCAGTCAGCTTGGCAGCAAGCGGTGAAGCTGATGTGGAACCACATGGTTTCATGATCATATTTTCAGGGGTGAGTCCCGTTTTTCTGGCGATCTCTTCCAGCACAAATATATGGTGATTGCTTCCCCAGTGAGATGAGTTGAACATAGCGACATCCTCATCTGTGAGATTGAAACGTCTGTGGAGCCCTGCGAGCAGTGTTGGAAGAACCTGTATAGGCTTGCTTGCAGAACGCATGAAGGTCTGCTTTTCAATGTCTCCGAGATAAGCTACGGTATCACCTGTTGACGATACTATGGCTATGGATCCTCTGTGAACATTCTCTACTATATTTCCCCGATATTCTTTGATAAGTATTTCTGACATATATATGCTCCTTATGTTATGTAAAAATTGATATTGTGAAAAAACGCAACCTGGCAGATGATCTGTATTAAGATATTCTGACCGTTCGTTGTTGAAGGCATTATGTAAGTATATTTCTGCACTTCAGTGATAGTATATTGTCTGTCTCTTATACACATCTCCGAGCCCACGAGACGCGTAGTAATCTC
>URJU01000046.1 GCA_900548315.1 uncultured Coprococcus sp.
AGAAGACGGCATACGAGATTACTACGCGTCTCGTGGGCTGAGATGTGTATAAGAGACAGGTACATGTTCACAGCCAATGATGATGAAGTAATGAAACATGATAAAACTTTAAACTATTTCTCTCCTGGGAAAAAAGCCGGATACAAAGAATTCGTTGAACGAACATACTATCGATATGATGACGCAGAAAAAGAAATAATGCATGCCATTGGTGAAAATGAGGCATGTATTTCAAAATGAATTTTCTAAACATTTTTCCATACAAAAATCCCCATCGGAACTTTTATATATCAAACATTCCGCTGGGGATTTTTTATGTATTAATGGGGACGGAGGTACCTGTCCCCCTTTTGGACCTCGTGGGGACGGAGGTACCTGTCCCCTTTTGCCTGTTTTCATAAAAATCGGCTTTTTAGAGGCTTTTGGGGGACGGAGGTACCTGTCCCCACTCCGTCCTGTCCCCTCCGTCAACAGGCCAGATTATTCTGCCTTAAGAATATACAATCTGGAGTCGTAGTCGCCACATGGGACATCTTCGCCAACTATTTCGCCCGCTGTTGTATCACTGGTAATAAGGCCAAGGTTCATCAGCTCATCGCCGTAGCAATCCGGTCCAACAATGACATCTGATGATGCAGGATCATCATTTTCCTTTGTTACTGTCTCATATATCCGCTTACCATCAGGTGTCTTGCTCACTGTGAGTGCCTGGCCTCCGAGCACATTGCAGCTGTATAATGCATCCGGATCAAGACCGTGAAGTTTCATTCTTGTGAAACATTTGTTAGGTGTGTAGCGTGTTCTGAACCATGCAACGATGGCGGTTTTCTTATCGTCTGATACGACCATCCAGCCACACTCCTCATCGTCAAATGGACTTGCAAGTCTGTAAAATGTTCCGTACTGGATCACCTCACGGTATGACTTCATAAACTTAACCTGCTTTTTGACTTCCTCTATCTCCTCTGCTGTGAGTTTATTAAGATCAAGTTCATATCCAAATGTTCCAAAATATGCAGCATTTGCACGGGTCTTAAGCGGAGCCTCACGTCTTGTCTGATGATTTGGCACAACGGACACATGACTTCCCATGCTGCTGATCGGGTAACACATGGATGTTCCATACTGTATCTTTATCCGCTCCATGGCATCAGTATCATCACTCGTCCACCCCTGTGGGGCATAGTAGAGGATTCCTGGATCAAAACGTCCACCGCCGCTGGCGCATGACTCGAAGAGTACGTGTGGAAATGTGCTCGTAAGTCTCTCATACAGATCGTACACTCCAAGTATATACCTGTGGAACACCTCACCCTGTCTGTCAGCAGGAAGTGCTGCGCTGTAACATTCTGTGATACTTCTATTCATATCCCATTTCACATATGAAACCTTTGCTGTACTGAGTATCTTTGCCATCATCTCATATATTCTGTCAACGACCTCTTTTCTGGAGAAGTCCAAAACGTACTGGAATCTTCCGTGTGAGTCATGTCTGCCCGGAACCGAGAGAATCCAATCTGGATGTTCTCTGTAAAGGTCTGAGTCCTTATTTGTCATCTCAGGTTCAAACCACAATCCGAACTTCAGCCCTACCTCCTCTATATCCTCTGCAATTCCTGTGATTCCCTCCGGAAGTCTGTCAGGATTTGCCACCCAGTCTCCAAGGCCTGCATGGTCTGTGGTTCTGGCTCCAAACCAGCCGTCATCAAGGACAAACAGCTCAACTCCACACTCCTTCGCCTTCCTCGCGATGGCTATGAGTTTCTCTCTGGTGAAATCAAAATATGTCGCCTCCCAGTTGTTGATGAGTATCGGTCTCGGCTTGTCTCTCCACTCACCTCTTGCGAGTCTCTTCTGATACAACTTGTGGAAGGTCTGACTCATCTTGTTGAGTCCCTGGTCTGAGTACACAATAACTGCCTCAGGAGTCTGGAAATGCTCACCTGCATCAAGTTTCCAGTCAAATGTATCTGGACTTATTCCAGCAAGAATTCGGGCTGTGTTTCTAGTGTCAACCTCTGCCTGTATTTTGAAATTTCCACTGTACACAAGGCTTATACCGATCGCCTCCCCCTGATTCTCATCCGTTGTCTCTCTCTTTAACGCTATAAACGGATTGTGCTCATGGGATGAATGACCACGGTTGCTTCCTATGGACTGTACTCCCTGCTCAAGATTTCTTGTTATTATATGACGCTCCCTTGCCCATGCGCCTGAAAGCTGCATCCACTGATAATCAGGATCCGGGAGATCCAGGCACATGCTGTATGCTGTAGTGAGATGCACCGACTCCGTGCCTTCATTTACATACTCTACACTCTTCGCTATGACTGGTCTGTCCCTCCATATCGTATAGAGCATTCTCGCCTTTATTCCTGTAAGCGGATCCTTTAATGTAATGATCAGAGTCTCTGCCTCCTCATCGTACTCTGTGTATGTTGCCGGCAGTGCCTCAAGCTTTGGCTTGCCTGCATTTACCTCATGTGATACATACACAAAATCTGATATCCTGCTGCCGTTTGACTGAAGGACTTCCACCATCGGCGCCCTGTAATCAGTGGTTCCGTACACAGGGAGCTCCTGTTTCACCGACTCCAGTGAAAACAGTCTGTCATCATCATTTATATACTGGAACATAGGTCTCTGAACAAGTTCCAGCAAATGTGAAAAATCTGCTCTGTCTCTTATAGCCTTGCCGTAATACAGATTTCCCAAATGTCCATTTGGGAGTACTGTCATGATATAACTTATCTCACCATTTGTAAGATGAAATGTATGTGTTTCCTCGTGAAATATAATACCCATAAATATGTCTCCTTTTCTCCATATTATTTTCCGAAACGGAGGGGTCAGGTACCTCCGTCCCCACCAGACCATTCTTCATTAAGACAATTTTATTATTTGCAATATTGATTTTATATGGGAAAAAGTTGAAAAATTATGGCTTGTATAACGTTTTAATGCCAGTATTCATACAATGATTACATGAAAATTATTTATTAGTCCATATACATAATTCCTTTAATATTTACATATGGGGACGGAGGTACCTGTCCCCTCCGTCCCCTATAACTAAACCGCATACACTACGGTCTCGTATGGTCTGAGTGTTCCATTGTAATCAATATGATAGTTGCACCGATGGTGTTGAGTCCCCATGACTCCGGGAAAACATCGAAGTCATTGCCCATCACAAGGTCATTGCTCATATTTTTTCACACTGGGACATGCAGCCCCCACTGCAGATGTAAATTCTCATACAGACAATTCCACAAAGAAAAAGGCAACCCCACAGGTGGTGAAGTCCTGTGAGGTTGTCTCTTTATCTGTGATTTCTATTCTATCTATTTTGTGGTATCACCTTTCTCCACACTCACCGGAAGCAATATAATGTTTCCTTCCTTAACTGCATCTCTGGTACCGTCTGCCTGATCATCTGCCTGCTCATCACCCACTGATCCATCGATCATGTCCATGAGCTGGCGAACTGCCTCTTGAGCGATCTCTTTGTACGGCTGGTGTATTGATGTGAGCCTTGTCGTGCTTGCATTGGTTATGTATGTTCCGTCATATGCAACGATCGCGAGATCATCAGGGATTTTTTTGCCTATGGCAAGTGCTGCCTTGAGGAATGCTATCGCCGGCATGTCTGCGGCAAATACACCGTCCACATCCGGGTACTCCTCAAGTATGCATTTTGCCATCTCAAAGTTTCCCTGGAAATCAAAGTCATTCCATTGAATAGGAACTCTCCTGGATTTTATCCCATTCTCGGCGAGGACTCTGTCAAGCTCCTCATGACACTCATACGACATGATATTCTTGTCTGTCCTGATTCCGGATATGTGGATGACGTATTTGCATCCACTGTTTATGAACTCCCGGGCAGCTAGCTGTCCGCCCATCTTGTGGTCAGACGCAACGACAGGGAATTTGTTTCCCACCATGTAATCCAGCATGACCATGGGCTTATCTATCCTCTGATATTCCTTTGCTGTGCTTGTGGTTGTTCCGCATATGATTCCGTCCACGATATTGGACTTTAACAGCTTGAAACATTCCTTCTCCCTCTGCTTATCATCCGATGTGGAAAAAAGCATGAATTTATACTTTTTCTCATAAAGTATCTTTTCAATCTCCGATGCCAGGGATGAGAACCACGGGTGCTGTATATTTGGAACCAGCATTGCTATGGAATTGGATCTTCCCTTGAACATGCCGCGCGCAAGCTCATTTGGAACATAATCCAGTTTCTTCATCGCATCTTCTATCTTCTTCTGAGTCTCAGGTTCAACCTTTGCCGTGCCGTTGATAAGTCTTGACACTGTACATATTGCAACCCCGGCCTCCCTTGCAACATCTCTTATACTTGCCATTTATAAATATACTCTCCTTATGAATTTCAGACTGTAGTCCATGAAACTTGTTTCATAAGGAGAGTATACCATAATACTTTCTGTAATGTAAATTGTGTAATATGACGATAATCAGCTCAAAAGCTCATCTATCATAGCTCCGTCAAATGTCACGCTCTGGACGTGATTTACCTCGATCTGGTAGAGTGCATGTGCAACTATGTGCTCGGCAGCCTGCTCTATATCTCTGATTCCGGTCACGCCGTCGCACTTCCTGATGACCGCATCCACACCGTCTGGAAGGATGATGCACTCGTTTCCCTCAAGTCCGATGCGCTTGAGGACTTTAGGCAGAACGAACTTGTTGAATATCTCCTTCTTCTCGTCCGGGGTGTAGTCCGGTATATCTATGACAGCAAATCTCGACATGATAGGCTTGCTGATGTTCTCCTTATCATTTGCCGTTGCTATAGGGTATACACCATTTGTCGGGATCATGCACTCCATGTAGTTGTCGGTAAATCCCAGGTTGTCCAGAAGTGTCAGCAGTACATCCGCAGGATTGCCGTTGCCCTTGCCGGAATTTGCCTTGTCCAGCTCATTGATGATGAATACAAGGTTAGACTCACCCGCCTGTGAAAATGCTTCCATGATGATTCCCGGCTTGGCATTGGAATATACTCTTGAGCTTCCGGTCAGCTGCTCAGGGTCATTGATTGAACTCATGTCGAGGGTAGTCCATGGAAGTCTCAGTATTCTTGCAACTGCATAGGCTATCTGTGACTTTCCTGTTCCGGCAGGTCCGCAGAGCAGAAGTCCGTATGCTGGAAGTGTATGTGTACGGTTGATCTGGATGATCGTCTCGATGATCCTCTGCTTGACCTTCTCCATTCCGTAGAGCTCTTCGTCCAGTATCCTTCTCGCCTCATCCGGATCTATCGCCTCGAAATAATTGCTCTTCCATCTGATGTTCATCGCCATGGAAAGTGCTCTCTGCGCGTGGCGTCTCTCCTCCGGAGATACCTCACTGGATCTGGCAACCGCAAGATTTCTTCTCGCCCACAGTCTTATATTGTCAGGGAGCGTTCTTCCGGCACAGTGCATGAAGTCTATGATACTCTGCATGCTTGTGAGCTTCATGTCATCGCCAAGTGCCTCCTCCTCTTCTTCCTCCTCGGATTTCTCCTCTTCTGAAGGGGCATCACTTGCAAGAAGTCGCTCTATCATGAACTGGAGGAATCCGTCATTTGCCGACAGCTTTGCCCCGCCGCCGAACTCGGTCTCCCTTATCTTATATACTGCATAGCCTTCCGGTCTGTTCTCTCCTGACAGACGGACGTTGATGTGATTTTCGCCGAGCCATTTGAGAAGGCTTACAAATCTCGCATCTATCTTCAATATGTCGGCAGACTGAACTCCGTCCACCTCGTCAAATTCAAATGCTGTCCTTTTGATCGGATTTGTGAACTTTCCGCTGGAGTGGTGCGCCCACTTCCTGGTCGAATTCTCCAGAAGCATGATCGGTTTCTCTGCTGTGGCTGTTCTTTCCGATGACTGAAATGTCTCATATGTAACTATGTTCTTATTCTTGTTGTCACTTCCGCTGAAATCAAATACTGGCATATTTCCCTCCCTAATATAATGATGTTTTATTATTTGCAAGTTTAATCATACCTGACAGGGACATTTGAGCACACCGGTACTCAACGAGCAGTTTTTCTCTGCGAGTGCTAGTACCGCTGTAGGGCGAAACGAGCGAAAGCGTTCCCAGTCAGGTATATTAAATCTTGCAATTACAAAACATGATATTTAATTTTCTTCAAACACCCGCATCCATCTTTCTCGTTTAAGCCTTGTGGTGAACAGGATTCCCCTGAAACAGAGCTCCGCGCACATGGCGATCCACACACCGTAGAGACCGACTCTCGGTGCAAGTATGGCTGCAAGCGGTATCCTCACACACCACATACTTGCAAAGTTCATGCAGCTCGGAACCAGAGTGTCCCCGGCTCCCCTGAGTGCTCCCGATGCAACTATGGATGCGGCATAAAATGGTTCGGCAAATGCCTCTATCCTAAGCACTGCCGCACCTAGATTTCTTATCTCTTCGTTCGGGGTCAGTACACCTATCATGGCCGGAGCTGCTATGTACATGAGAACTCCGCCTAAAGTCATAACCGACACACCTAATCCCATTGTAATCCATGCCATCCTTCTGGACAACTGTTTTTGTCCGGCTCCCACGCATTGTCCCACAAGTGTGGTTGCTGCCGCCTGCACTCCGTATCCCGGCATGTAGCAGAAGCTCTCCGCAGTAACCGCAAATGAGTTGGCTGCGATGGCTATCGTTCCGAGCGGTGACACGATCTTTGTGGACATGACATACGCTGAACACATGACCATCTGCTCTAGACCCACAGGTGCCCCAATCTTCACCGCCTTGGTAAGGGTATCCCTGTGAAATCTTAAGTGTTCGCCCTTTCTTAAGTGAAGTGTCCTGTTCTTCCACAGAAGTGTAGTGACCATGATGGCACAGGTGACAGCCTCCGCTGTGATGGTTCCAAGCGCCGCCCCGGCAACGCCAAGACCAAGTCCCGGCATGGTAAATGTCAGTCCATTCATCGAGTGTTCAGACTGCACAAGTGTTGACAAATGGGAACTAAAGGCTCCTGCCTGAACCGTTCCTGCCATCTGAGAACCAGCCAGCCTTACGCTGGATAAAAACGGAATACTTAAATTTACAATTCTTGTCGGGAATATAAAGAACAAATTAAAAATCACATCCATAACACAGCACATGACATTCAGTATACCCGGGAGTCTCATATTTCCGGAGCTCTGGTGCATGCCGCCCGCTATGCTGTTCATCTGCAGAGCGGGAAGTCCCAGCATATACACAAGGAAATACTGGCTTGCCATCTTATGTATCGCAGCTTCACCGCCAAGCCATCCCGGAAGCGGTGTGCTTATCACTGCTGCAATGAGTGCGAGCAGGGCGCTTATGCACAGAGCTATTATGAGTCCCTGTTTCATGATATTTCTGGCAGATTTATCCTCACCGGCCCCCACAGCCTGGGCTATCTGCACAGTAAATCCTGTAGTCACCGCAATGCACAGCCCGCCAAACAGCCATGTCGTGGACGAGACAAGTCCAATGGCTCCCGATGCATTTGCGCCAAGACGCCCCACCATGGATGCATCGATGTACTGCATGACAATGGACGAGATCTGGGCAAGAATCGCCGGGATACTGAGCCTGACCGTAAGTCCTATCTGCTGGGATGCGGTCATGGACTTTCCAGATATCATGTCCTTCAGCAAGTTTTCACTGCTACTCATCTATATCTCCTTTTTTAAAATCACTGACACCCTTGGCAAGTCTCCTCATACCGTCTTCCACGGTTGATCTTGGGCATGCAATGTTAAGCCTGATAAATGCTTTTCCGTTCTTGCCGTATGAAATCCCCGGTGACATATAGAGCCCTGTGTTCTTCCTGATGAATTTCGACAGAATCTTGGCATTGCCATCTTCACCGGCAGCGCCGCATATCCCGCTGCAGTCAAGCCAGAGCAGATATGTGGCCTCCGAATACACCACCTTTATACCCGGCACTTTTTCATCTATAAACTTCCTGACATACTGCTTGTTCTCATAAAGATACTGTCTGAGACTGTCCAGCCACTCGCCGCCATTTGTAAATGCTGCTATCGCCGCATCCACCGCAAATGCATTTGGCTCGGCTACCTCGTCTGTGTTCAGCCCTCTCCACATCTTGTGTCTCAGGAATTTATTTGGAACCACAATAGCTGCGGTCTGGATTCCGGCTATGTTGAAGGTCTTTGTCGGTGCAATACAGGTCACGCTTATATCCCTGCATGTGTCAGATGCCGTGGCAAATGGCACATACTCCTTTCCAGGATCTGTGAGATCGCAGTGTATCTCATCCGAGATGACCGTCACACCATACTTTGCGCATAGCTCTCCCACATGGGCAAGTGTCTCCTTATCCCAGATCTTCCCCGCAGGATTCTGTGGATTGCAGAGTATCATGAGGCTGGTCTGTGGATCTGCAAGCTTTGCCTCAAGATCCTCAAAGTCCATGGCATATCCCTCGCCGTCATATTTCAGAGGGCTTTCCAATATATTTCGCCCATTGTTGTATATAGAATTGAAGAAAATATTGTAGACAGGGGTCTGCACCACCACATTCTCTGCAGGTGTGGTAAGCTTTCTCACCGCCGTTGATATGGCTGGGATGACTCCGGAGCAGAACACCAGCCAGTCCCTATCTATCGCAAATCCGTGTCTGTTGCCCCACCAGTTCACGTAGGCATCTGCCCACTCGTCCGGGATGATGGAATATCCGAATATTCCGTGCTCCACCCGGGCTGACAGTGCCTCCCTGATACACGGAGCCGTCTGAAAGTCCATGTCTGCCACCCACATTGGCAGTTCATTTTCCGGCACATCCCATTTCAGGGAGCCTGTGCCGCGTCTGTCTATAACCTTGTCAAAATCAAACTTCATGTTTGTCCCTCCACTTCATGGAGAGATTCCGCGGCTGCTGTGGCAAACGGCTGGCACATATAGAGTGCTCCATCACGTTCGTCTTCCCTCGCCTTGCTTTGCTTCTATCTGCACTGCGCTCTGCAAGCGATAAGGGCATTGCTTGCGCCGCTCCGGCAAGAAGCAGCAAGGCTCAGTCGACTTCACTACCGATTGAGCACTCTATATGTGCCAACTCGTTTCACCACAGCAGCCGCGGAATCTCATTTACGTTATGATATGCCACCATGTGTTTATCATCATTCTACGTAAAAATTATTATATTTCTCTTATTTATATTATCATATGTTGTCACACGTAGGGCTGATGTTTTGCCGTGAATCTCTGTGCTTTAATTTAGTCCTGTACTATTATTTTTGTCTTTGACGGATCTACCTTGTCTTTTTCTATTATCAGGTTGTCGATGTGCTTGGCTTTGATGGTTCCTGATGTCGGGTTCATGACACTGTCTATCTTGCTGCAGATGTCGGCATCCACTGTTGAATATTCAAACGCAAGTGTTGTGTTGATGAGCTTGCAGTTCTTCATCACAAGGTTGTTGATGTAGCACATGCCCTGAAGGCTCTCGATGGTGCAGTTTATCAGGGTGAGGTTCTTTGCGTTCCAGCCAAGATACTCACCCGATATGAATGAATCATATACGGTCACGTTCTCGGTATTCCAGAATGCATCCTTTGAAAGCAGATTGGAATTTCTTACCTCCACATTCTTACATCCGTCAAATGAATAGTTGCCGTCAAGCTTTAGATCATCTATCTTCATATTATTGCTGTTCATGGCAAAATAGTCGCCCTTTGCTGTCACATGATCTATGGTCACGTCATCGCAGCTCCACAGTGTCTCCTCAGCATGGGTGAATGTCACATCTGTAAGCTCCAGGTCTTTACATCTGCGGAAGTTTTTTGGCGCCTGGATGAGTGCCCGTCTCACTGCGATATTATCAGTGTACCAGACTCCGGCTCTCGCCATCTCAAACCAGTGGCAATCTTCCGCAACAATGTTCTTGCTGTACCACAGCGGATACTTCCATTTGAACATGCTGCCGTACAGATTTATATCGCGGCTTTCCTTCAGCGGTGACTCGCCGTCATCAAATATCGTGTCATATATATCGAGATTTTTTCCCATGAAAAGAGCTCTCTCACCTGTCAGAAACTCCTGTCTTATAATCTTCTTTTCTTCTTTATTATCCATCTCGTTCATCTTCCTTTTGTATATTCTCTATTATATTATTGGCCTATTATCGCCATGTTATCACTTCTGGCAAATGCGGATATGACTGAGCTTATGACCGCACAGAATATCGCTCAAAAGACCACCGGCAGAGCAAACAGTAATATATCTATTCACCTGAATTTTGCTATATTAACAGACTTATCCGCTTAAATTAATGGATTCTCAACCTGTCCACTTTATATTATAATCTACACATACAAGTCCGGCATGTAAATAGGGATCTCATGTCTGACATTTTGGGGAAACAACAATTTCAGGGGGTATATCATGATTTTAACATCAGGGGATTCTATCAGTATTTTTTTCAGACTATTACCTTATACGACTTACATTATTCCAATAGCATCATTCATCATAGCTGTGATCATCGGTCTTTCCATACGGGGTAAGGCATGCCGTATCGAGCGGGACTATACCAGAACGTCCGCCGATATCACATCTGTCAGAAGAGTCAGTAAAAGAACCCATATCAACTATGAATACCGCGACCAATCCGGAGTATTGCACAATGGTTTTCTCTCCGTCCGCGGTCTAACAAATTACAACTCCATGTCGTCCATCGCAATATATTACAACCCGAATAATCCATCCGCATCTTATACAGAAAGAACTATAAACAGCGACAAAAATGCACCATTCATCTATGGTGGTGCTGTTCTGCTTGGAACTCTGGTATTTTTATGGAGAAGACGCTGATTTCTCAGCGTCCTTTTTTATTACACCCTGATGAGATCCTTTGCAACCTCACCG
Organism: uncultured Coprococcus sp.; assembly: GCA_900548315.1. Lineage (GTDB taxonomy): Bacteria > Bacillota > Clostridia > Lachnospirales > Lachnospiraceae > Coprococcus. The sequence goes on from URJU01000046.1 coordinate 10,909, forward strand.
GCTATGATAAGCCCTGCGACTGATGGCACAAATGCCACGCTGCCTGGGATGTCTCTGCGCTCTGTACATTTGTGTTCTGCTCCCGGCGGACAAATGCAGTTGTCTCTGCAGCTTATCGCCATATCTTCGATCGGCCTTGTCGGAATCTCTTCAGAGTATACGACCTTGAGCTTCTTGACGCCCCTCTTCTTCAGCTCTCTTCTCATAACCTTCGCGAGCGGGCACACTTTTGTCTTGTATATATCTGCAACCTTGAACTGGCTTCCGTCAAGCTTGTTTCCCGCACCCATGCTGCTGATGATCGGGATATTCTTCTCCTTGCACTTCATGACAAGAGCGATCTTGGCTGTCACGGTGTCCACCGCGTCGACTACGTAGTCGTAGCTGTCCCAAGGGAAGTCATCCGCATTTTCCGGAAGGAAGAAACATTTGTGTACCTCAACCTCCACATTTGGATTGATGTCAAGCATCCTGTCCCTCATAACATCGGTCTTATACTTTCCAACTGTGCTCCTTGTCGCTATGATCTGTCTGTTGAGATTGGTCAGACACACCTTGTCGTCATCTATCAGGTCAAATGCTCCGACTCCGCTTCTGACCAGCGCCTCGCATACATAGCCGCCAACTCCGCCTATTCCAAATACTGCTACCTTAGAGCCTGCCAGCTTGTCCATGGCTTCCTTGCCAAATAGCAGCTCTGTTCTCGAAAACTGTGTTAACATTTCTTATTCTCCTACTATGATATATATCCCACTACAACTATATACAAAATAAGTTTTTTTTCAACTGAAATCTTATTGCCCCTTCGGGGGACGGAGGTACCTGACCCCTTTTGAGGTTTTCACAAAAATTAAAGCCTTTTTGCTCCAAAAGGGGACGGAGGTACCTGTCCCCTCCGTCCCTGATTTATATTGAGTACATGTATCCGATTCGGTCACTGTACTCCCGTGTAAGATCGGCGATGGTTTTGTTATCAAGCACATTGTTGATGGCAGATTCAAGGTCATCCCACACCTCTCCGATGACATCGTTCATAACCATGTTGGTGTCGCCATCCTCATCAACTCGGTTATCGATCGGTGATATCCTGCCCTCAATCGCCCTTAGCACCATCCCAACCGTGATCTCCTCCGCTGGCATGTTCAGACGGTATCCGCCCCTCGGGCCTCTCACGCTCCTTAAATATCCTGCCTTTAGCAGAGAAGATGTAACCTGCTCAAGATATTTGTCAGACAATCCACATCTTCTGGCTACGGCTTTGACAGTAACCGTGCTGCCACTGTTTATCGATATATCTACCATGAGTCTCAATGCATATTGTCCCTTTGATGATATTAACATTTTTCCGCCTCCTGTTCATTGTTATATTTTACCTATAGAATTACTATGAATTGGTTTTATTTTTTTTGGCAGGGAGAAAACAGGTATGCCTTTACATTCCATGCTTTATCTCCATGCCAATTACTTCCCAATTATTCTATTTATTTTTTATGAGTATATTTCTATATCGTCAATCATATATGCTGATCAGCTGTTTCAATTATTCTTATTTTTTAACCCATTCAGGTATTCCTCAACATAATGGATAACTGCTGCACCATCTCCAACGGCTGTCGCCACCTGACGAACCGCCTTGGTCCTCACATCGCCCGCAGCAAATATTCCCTGTGTGCTGGTCCGTCCGGTCTCGCCCGCTACAACGTAACCAGCGTCATCAAGTTCCACGATGTCACCGAGAAAATCTGTGATTGGGCTTGTGCCTATGGCGATAAATAC
>URJU01000047.1 GCA_900548315.1 uncultured Coprococcus sp.
ATAAGAGACAGGTTCTGGGAGAGCAGAGTGCAAAGAGTCTTCGTGGTTCAAAGATGGAGGATGTTATTTTCTCTGGAACCCAGCTCCGAAAGCCGCAGGGGTCTGCATATGTTGCGATAACCCTTGACAACAGCGACCATAGCCTTCCTATAGATTACGGCGAAGTTACTGTTGCCAGAAGAGTATACCGCTCAGGTGAATCTGAATATCTTATAAACGGAACAGTGAGCAGGCTCAAGGATGTATATTCTTTATTTTTTGATACAGGTATCGGTAAAGAGGGATATTCTATCATCGGACAGGGTCAGATAGAAAAAATCCTTAACGGTAAGCCGGAGGAGCGACGTGAGCTTTTTGATGAGGCTGCCGGAATAGTAAAGTTTAAAAAGAACAAAGCGGCAACAGAGAAATCTCTCGAGGCTGAAAGAGACAACCTGAGCCGTGTAAATGATATATTAAAGGAACTGGAAAAACAGGTTGGACCACTCAAGGAGCAGTCTGAGACAGCAAGAAAATATCTGGCGTTTAAATCGGAATTAAAGAATCTGGATGTCAATGCGTTCCTTCTTGAGATAGAGAAACTTAGAGCAGATCTTGAGCGAGATCAGGCAAGACTTGAGATTGTAAATGACGATATAACCGAAAACAAACAGCTCTATGAGCAGACAAAGGAAGAATATGAACAGATCGAGAACACTATAGAACAGCTTGATTCTGTCATTGATTCGTCAAAGAATGAAATACACGAAAACAGACTCGCAAAAGAACGTGCCGAAGGTGAGATCAATGTTATAAATCAACAGATTATTACTCTCAAGATGAATGACAAAAACATTCATGAGCAGATAGACAGGATCACGGCACAGATAGAATCTGGTGAACTGGAGCTTGCGGAATATACTTCACAGAAAGATAATCTCGATGATTCAAGCTCTGATGTTGAGAAAGCCCTTCAGGATGCCAGAAAGCAGAGTGAGGACATGTCCAGATATATAGAGGAATGTCAGCAGGAGATCGAGAATTGCAAAGCAGATATCATTGAATATATGCATGAGAGTGGTACTCTTCAGGCAAAGGTCGGAAGATATGATGCCATGCTGGAGAACATCAATTTCCGAAAGACTCAGCTTAACCAGAGACTTTTACAATCGAAGAGTGATGATGCAGGGGATAAACGGGAATTTGAGGATCTGAGCAGCCAGCTTTTTGAACTTGAGGAGAGCGTGAAACATGTGCTTGAAAATCTCGACAATGCCACCGCACAGCTTGAGGACAATCAGAGCAGAAATAAGACAAACAGAGAACTGATACATAACACAAATGAAAAGCTATCCGCGACCAGATCCAAGATGGAGGCACTTCGTAATATTACAGAGCGTTATGACGGCTACGGCAACAGTATCAGGCGCGTGATGGAACAGAAACAGCATAATCCTGGAATAATAGGCGTTGTTGCAGATATAATCACAGTTAAACAGCAGTATGAGGTTGCGGTGGAGACTGCTCTAGGCGGCAGCATACAAAATATTGTCACTGAGGACGACTCAACAGCCAAGAGGATGATCTCTTACCTCAAGAGCAACAAGCTTGGACGAGCAACATTTCTTCCTCTCAACACCATAACAGACAGAGGGGCCATAAGAAATGAAGTCCTCAAAGAAAATGGTGTTATAGGAGTCGCATCTGATCTTGTCGATGTGGATCCGAAGTTTACTATACTTGCAAGAAATCTTCTGGGCAGGATAGTTGTAGTAGATAATATTGACAACGCCCTTGCAGTTGCCAGAAAAAACAATCAGTCACTCAGATTGGTCACGATAGAGGGGGAACTCATAAACCCTGGTGGTTCACTTACTGGTGGAGCTTTCAGAAATTCAAGTAACCTCCTCGGACGAAAGAGAGAACTTGATGAACTCAAAGAACAGATAGATCTGCTTAAAGGTACCGCTGCAAGAGCTGCAAAGCTTGATGAGGAATTAAAAACATCACGAGAACAGCTGAGACAGGATATAGAGAGTTACAATTCAGAACTCCAGCAGGCTTACCTTAAGAAAAACACTCTCACTATGAGTCTGGAGCAGGTGAAGGAAAAGCTTGCTGAATCGGAGAAGATGACAGCATCCATAGAGAAGGAAATGTCAGAACTTAACAACCAGATTGCTGAGATAAACAACAATAAGGATTCTCTTGCGGACAACAATAAAAAGCATGAGGCCATGAGACTTGAAGCTGAGGCTAGGGTTGATGAACTGGAAAGCCACAGCCAGGAGAACAAGAATAAACTTGCATCTGCAAATGCAAAGGTATCCGAGCTCATGATAAAGTTTAATTCCATAAAGCAGAGGGATGACTTCATTATCGAGAATATCCGAAGGATAAACATTGATCTTGAGAAGAATCGTGGAGAGTTGGAAAGTTTTACGAGCCGTGTTGAGACCTCATTTGCTGAGATAACAGAACTCGAAAACAAGATAGAGTCTATAAGGTCTGACATAGACTCAAGATCCGGCAGCATTACGGAGAACGAGGACAAGGTTGCTGAGTTCTCTGCAAAACGTGAGGAACTTCAGTTAAGCCATAAGGAATTCTTTGCTAAGCGTGAGGAGTTGTCTGAAAAGATCGCGGGTCTGGAGAAAGATTCATATAAGCTCACAGCCATAATAGAAAAGAGCAGTGAGAAATCCGATGAACTTAGCAGTTATATGTGGGAAGAATATGAGATCACTTACAGTGCAGCTAAGGAACTCAGAGATGAAAAGCTGCCAGAACTTCCTGCGCTGAAGAAAGAGATAACAGCTGTCAAGGCAAAGATCAAGTCCCTCGGAGATGTAAATGTCAACGCCATTGACGATTACAAAGAGGTGTCTGAGAGATATGAGTTCTTAAAGGGACAGCATGACGATATAGTGAGTGCTGAGACGAATCTTGTAAATATCATAGCTGAACTTGAGAAGAATATGCAGCAGCAATTTGCCGAAAAATTCCAAGAGATACAGATCATGTTTGATAAAGTATTCAAAGAACTTTTCGGCGGAGGCCGCGGAGCACTTGAACTTGTAGATACGGATGATCTTCTTGAGACAGGGATAAGGATTATTGCACAGCCGCCAGGAAAGAAACTTCAGAACATGATGCAGCTGTCAGGTGGAGAGAAATCACTCACAGCAATAGCTCTGCTCTTTGCGATACAGAGCCTTAAACCATCTCCATTCTGTCTCCTTGACGAGATAGAGGCAGCTCTTGACGATTCAAACGTCAGAAGATTTGCTCAGTATTTGAATAGGCTTACAAAAGATACACAGTTTATAGTTATATCTCACAGAAAGGGTACTATGGAGGCTGCAGATATACTATATGGAATAACGATGCAGGAGAAGGGTGTCTCAACACTTGTATCTGTAAATCTGATAGAGAACGACTTGGACAAATAAAGGCGTAAAATTTTAAATGGCGATAGTGAACGTTTTACAATGAGATAGGAGATATGATATGGCAGAGGAAAAAAAGGAAATTCTGGACAAGAACGAGAAGAAAGAAAAAAAGGGCTTTTTTGCAAGACTAAAGGAGGGACTCACAAAGACAAGAAACAACATTGTGGAGAGTTTTGCTGATGTGTTTGGTGCCTCCCACATAGACGACGATTTCTATGAGAATCTTGAAGAGACTTTCATTATGGCAGATATGGGATATGAGACCACAGAGAAAGTTATTGAGGACCTAAAACAGAGAGTAGAGGATTCCCATATTAAAGAGCCGGCTGCATGTAAGGATCTTGTGATAAATATAATCAGAGATCAGATGTCGGTTGACGAATCCGCATATGACTTTGAGAATAAAAAGACAGTTGTTCTTGTCATAGGTGTAAATGGAGTTGGAAAGACGACAACCATCGGAAAACTTGCCGCCCAGTATAGACAGAGAGGCAAGAGAGTTCTCATGGCCGCAGCTGATACATTCAGAGCTGCAGCCATCGATCAGTTAAAGACATGGGCTGACAGAGCACAGGTTGATATAATATCACACAATGAAGGGGCAGATCCTGCTGCCGTTGTGTATGACGCCGTGGCTGCTGCGAAGGCGAGGAATACCGATATTCTTCTTGTTGATACAGCCGGAAGACTTCACAACAAGAAAAATCTCATGGATGAGCTTGCCAAGATGCGAAGGATAATCACCCGTGACTATCCTGAGGCGAATGTCGAAGCACTCATCGTCCTTGACGGAACAACAGGACAGAACGCTCTTGAGCAGGCAAGGCAGTTCAGCAATGTGACCGAGCTTGACGGTATCGTCATAACAAAGCTTGACGGTACGGCAAAGGGTGGTATTGCTATAGCTATACAGGCAGAGCTTGACGTTCCTGTAAAATTCATTGGTGTTGGAGAGAAGATTGGCGATCTTCAGAGATTTGATCCACAGGCTTATGTAAATGCACTTTTTGCAGATTTTGATGAGGATCGTTCAGAGATAGATATGCTTATTGATGAGGATGAGTAATCCTTGATTGCGCATACATATCTAATTGGAATCAGATAAATCGTATATATCTAAAGATTTTTGAAATAACATATAAGGAGAGACATTTTGAAAATGGCAGAAGAGAATACTACCGGCAAACTGACACTTGCAAAATTTGAGGAGGCTTATGAACTTGTTCAGAAGGTTGTACTCCCAACAAAGCTTATATACAGCGACTATTTTAGCAGCATCACAGGAAATAAAGTATATTTCAAGCCGGAGAACCTTCAGAAGACTGGAGCATATAAGATCAGAGGTGCCTACTATAAGATAAGCACACTTTCAGATGAGGAGAGACAGAAGGGACTGATAACAGCCTCTGCCGGAAACCATGCCCAGGGTGTGGCATATGCTGCAAAGGCATACGGTGTAAAGGCAACCATAGTTATGCCTTCATCCACACCGCTTATAAAAGTAAACAGAACAAAATCATATGGTGCGGAGGTTATCTTATACGGGGATGTCTATGACGAGTCTTGTGCATATGCACTCGAGCTTGCCGAGGACAAGGGATATACATTTATCCATCCGTTTGACGATCTTGACGTTGCCACAGGTCAGGGTTCTGTAGCTATGGAGATCATAAAGGAGCTTCCATTTGTAGATTACATACTTGTTCCTATCGGAGGCGGCGGTCTGGCGACGGGAGTTTCAACCCTTGCCAAGATGATGAATCCAAACATAAAGGTTATAGGTGTTGAGCCAGCAGGCGCGAATTGCATGCAGGTATCTCTTAAGAACAAAAAGGTTACAACACTTCCATACGTAGATACGATTGCAGATGGTACAGCTGTAAAGACACCTGGAAACAAGATATTCCCATATATCCAGAAGAATATAGATGACATAATAACTGTCGAGGACAACGAGCTTATCGTTTCATTCCTTGACATGCTAGAAAATCACAAGCTTTTGGTTGAAAACTCAGGTCTGCTCACGGTTGCTGCCCTCAAGCACCTTGATGTAAAGGGTGCAAAGGTTGTAAGCATATTGTCAGGCGGCAACATGGATATGATCACATTTGCATCACTGGTACAGCATGGTCTTATCGCAAGAAGCAGAATATTTACAGTATCAACACTTCTTCCTGATAAGCCAGGTGCGCTTATGAATATTTCAAAAGTAATTGCTGATCTTCAGGGAAATGTGATCAAGCTTGAACACAATCAGTTCGTATCTATCAACAGAAATTCAGCTGTTGAGCTTGTCATAACCATGGAAGCGTTTGGTCCTGAACATAAACAGCTCATAATCAATACCCTTGCAGATAAAGGCTATAAGCCAAAAGAAGTAATGACAAAGGGAATATACAATTAATTGGATAACAGAGAAATTACATTAACGGTAAATAAAAATAAAACTATCAGGTGCAGACAGGGTGACAACCTCTTTAAGGTGCTTAGCGGTGCAGGCTATGTCTTTAGTGGAAACTGCGGAGGACGCGGAGCCTGCCAGCGCTGTCTGGTGGATATAACAGGAAAAGGAACTGTAAAGAGTTGCAGATACACACTGACAGAGGATGAAGACATCACTGTAAAAGATGATTGTACATCTATTCTCACTTCTTATACGCACAATGATAGTTCCACCATGAATTATCATAAGATAGATAATCCTATAAGATCAGCGGAGAAAAAACTCGGTATTGCTATCGATCTGGGTACGACCACTGTTGCAATGGAGCTTGTCAGTCTGACGGATGATTCGATCATTGACAGATGTGGTTTTATGAATCCTCAGATTGAATATGGAAGTGATGTTGTTTCGAGGATCAGGATAGGATCTACGGCTGAGGGGCTTGCCAGTCTAAGAGCCAGCGTGATCTCAAAGATTTCCTCTGGTATACACAGCATGTCAAAGATTCATGAAAATATAAGTAAGATAGTGATTTCTGGAAACACGACGATGAATTCTATTTTGGAAGACCTGACCCTGGAAAATCTTGGTCATGCACCATTTCCTATAAAAAATCCTGACTCGGTAACAGTGCCGGCAGATATTTTTTTCGGCGAAGAAACATTTGTAAATGCAAGTGTAACATGCCTTCCGAACCTGAGTGCATTTGTGGGCGCTGACGCATTGTGTGGTGCGATTGTGTGTGGCATACACAGATCAGATTCTTATCAGTTATTTGCTGATCTTGGCACAAATGGTGAACTTATACTTGCAAAAAATGGAATAGGATTTGCCACATCGTGTGCCTGCGGTCCTGCATTTGAGGGTATGCTCAAACGGGGAACAACAGCACCAACAACAACGTTTGATCTGCTGAACAGATTAAACAAACTACACGTTGTGAATGACGATGGCGTCCTGGCAGATCAATATATAGAAAACGGTTATAGGATAGCCGGCGGCTCCTTGATAGATATGGATACGATAAGGAGTTTTCTTCTTGCAAAGGCTGCGATATGTGCGGGGATAGAATCCCTTATGGATGTTGCTGGGATATGCGATAGTGATATTTCAAAGGTCTATCTGGCTGGTGGCTTTGGATGCAGTCTTAAGATATCATGTGCTGTAGATCTGGGACTTTTCCCGGAAAGTTTCCAGGAAAAAGCTGAATTTGCCGGAAATACTTCACTGTATGGCGCACATAAGTGCTTGATTGATAAGGATTTTATTGATAGAATATATGAGTTTAAAGATACACTTACGGCTGTGAATCTCGGAGAGCTTGACGGTTTTGATAAAAGATATTACAGTCATATGGATCTCAGACCGTGGAATAATACATAGATAAGAAGAGCAGGATATGAAATTACTAAGTATAGCAAGCGGTAGCAGTGGAAACTGTTATTACGTTGGAAATAACGATACACACCTTCTCGTTGATGTGGGGATAAGCTGTAAGAGGGTTGAGACAGCACTAAAGAATGAAGGATTAAAACCATCAGAGTTGGACGGTGTTCTGGTAACCCATGAGCATATAGATCATGTGAAGGGTATAGGTGTCCTTGCAAGGAAACATGGCGTACCCATATACGCAACAGCAGGAACTATTGCAGAGATGAAAAATATGTCATCACTTGGAAATATTGATGAGGGACTGTTTCGCGAGATACACCCGGATGAGAAGATTTCTATAAATGATATAACCATAGATCCTTCATCGATCTGGCATGACGCCGCAGATCCTGTGTGTTACAGTCTGTACGGTGATGGAAAAAAGGTATCCATAGCAACAGATATGGGCAATTTCAATGATTATATAGTGGATAAACTTGACAACTCAGATATAATGGTAGTTGAGGCCAATCATGATGTGCGAATGCTTGAGGCAGGGCCATATCCGTATTATCTTAAAAGACGTATACTTGGAAATTATGGTCATCTGTCAAATGAATTGTCTGGGCAGCTCATATACAGACTTTTGAATAATCATGTAAAGGGAATCCTGCTTGGTCATTTGAGTAAAGAAAATAATTTTGAAGAACTGGCATACGAGACAGTAAAGCTGGAGCTTGAGAACAATTCATTTACAAATGATGTAAGAGAATTTGGACTCGCCGTTGCCAGAAGGGATGTGCCGATGGCTGCGATAGAGGCGTGACCAGCATTTGAGTAATAAACAGGAGTAAATTATAGATGAGTCTGTTTGATCAGATATCATCATCAACAAGGAGGATAAATGAAATGAAGAAGAGAATCATAACTGTAGTAGGTAAGGATAGCGTGGGAATCACAGCTAAGGTATGCGTATATCTGGCAAACAATCAGATCAATATTCTTGACATATCTCAGACTATAGTTGCAGGGTATTTCAATATGATGATGGTGGTTGACACTCAGGAGTCATCAAAATCAACAGAACTCATCGCATCAGAGCTTGGTCAGATCGGAGACGAGATTGGAGTTCAGATAAAAGTACAGCACGAGAAGATCTTTGAGACAATGCACAGAATCTAATAATACACAGTCTGACAGACGGAAAAGAGGATATACATGATTAGCATAAATGAAGTAATAGAGACCAACAAAATGATCTCAGACATGAATCTGGATGTTCGTACCATCACAATGGGAATCAGTCTTTTAGATTGTGTAGGCACAGATGTGGACGATACATGTACAAAGATATATAACAAGATAACAACATATGCCAAAGATCTTGTATCAACAGGTCAGGAGATATCAAGAAAATACGGCATTCCTATAGTAAACAAGCGAGTTTCTGTCACACCTATAGCCTTAGTTGGCGGTTCAGTATGTAAGACAAGCAGTGATTTTGTAAAGATTGCAAAAGCCCTGGATAGAGCTGCGGATACAATAGGTGTTAATTTTATAGGTGGATATTCAGCTCTTGTAAATAAGGGAATGACACCTGCAGACGAACTTCTCATCCGCTCAATCCCTGAGGCTCTCTCCACAACAGGAAAGGTATGCAGCTCAATAAATGTCGGATCGACCAAAACAGGTATAGATATGGACGCAGTTAAGCTCCTCGGTGAGATGATAAAAAATACTGCTGAACTCACAAAGGACGAAGACTCCATAGGATGTGCAAAACTGGTTGTATTCTGCAATGCACCTGATGACAACCCATTCATGGCTGGAGCTTTCCACGGTGTGACAGAGGGTGATTGTGTAATAAATGTCGGTGTTAGCGGTCCTGGTGTCGTAAAGAAGGCTCTCGAGAAGGTCAGAGGTGAGAATTTCGAGGTTCTCTGTGAGACAATAAAAAAGACTGCATTCAAGGTAACAAGAGTTGGTCAGCTCGTTGCCAAAGAGGCATCAAAGATGCTCGGTGTACCATTTGGAATAGTTGATCTGTCTCTCGCCCCAACACCTGCTGTTGGTGACAGTGTCGGTGAGATCCTTGAGGAGATCGGTCTTGAGTATGCCGGAGCACCTGGAACAACAGCAGCACTTGCACTTCTCAACGATCAGGTAAAGAAGGGGGGAGTTATGGCATCATCTTATGTGGGAGGTCTCTCAGGTGCATTTATCCCTGTATCAGAGGATCAGCGAATGATCGATGCAGTATCAGCAGGAGCTCTCACTCTGGAAAAACTTGAGGCTATGACATGTGTATGTTCAGTCGGACTGGATATGATCGCAATACCTGGTGATACATCTCCGGCAACAATCTCAGGAATCATAGCAGATGAGATGGCTCTCGGTATGATAAATCAAAAGACTACAGCTGTCAGACTTATCCCTGTTATTGGAAAGGGTCTTGGGGATCAGGCTGAATTTGGTGGACTTCTCGGATATGCACCGATTATGCCTGTCAACAGATTTGCCTGTGATAAGTTTGTGAACAGAGGCGGACGTATTCCGGCACCTATCCACAGTTTCAAGAACTAATTTTGATCGCATATAATCATACCTTTTTTGAGGCGACAGGATACGATATATACAGAGGATGCGCACGGGACTTTCGCATTTCGTGCGCATCTCTTTTACTGTAATTGATTATTTTAATTTGTATAAGGATTATTATTTTATGAGAAGATTAGCTTTACCGGATGAGATACTGATGAAAGTTGAAAAACCCGCAAGATATATAGGCGGTGAGTACAACAGTGTTATCAAGGACAAAAACAATATAGATGTTCGTTTCTGTATGTGTTTTCCTGATGTGTATGAGATAGGTATGTCACATCTCGGAATTCAGATACTATATGACATGTTTAATAGAAGGGACGACACATGGTGTGAACGCGTGTATTCACCATGGCCTGATCTTGATGCGGAGATGAGGGAACATAATATCCCTCTGTTTGCGCTTGAATCTCAGGATCCAATAAGTGATTTTGACTTTTTAGGTATAACTCTTCAATATGAAATGTGCTATACGAATATTCTTCAGATTCTTGATCTCTCGGGAATCCCTCTTCGCACAAAAGATAGAAAAAAAGGCGACACATTGGTCATCGGAGGTGGTCCGTGTTCATATAATCCTGAGCCTATAGCTGACTTTTTTGATATTTTTTATATGGGCGAGGGAGAGGTGTCATACGATGAATTACTTGAACTCTACAAGGTCTACAAACATTCTGACATGACGAGACAGGAATTCCTCATAAAGGTGTCAAACATCCCAGGACTTTATGTGCCAGAACTGTATGAGGTTACTTATCACGAGGACGGAACCATTTCATCATTTGGTCCGAAATTTGAAGGAATTCCTTCCACCATATCAAAAACAGTAGTAATGGATCACAGCAAGGTGACATATCCGGAAAAGCCGGTTGTCTCATTTATGAAACTCACCCAGGACAGAGTTGTGCTGGAGATCATGCGAGGCTGTATAAGGGGGTGCCGTTTCTGCCAGGCCGGGATGATATATAGACCGACAAGACCGAAAAACGTGGACATGCTGAAAGGATATGCTGAAAAGATGCTGGCGAATACCGGTCATGAAGAGATCACCTTCAGCAGTCTGTCATCCAGTGATTACGAGGATCTTCCTGAACTCACAGACTGTCTCATTGAAAAGATGGACAACGAACATGTAAACATTTCCCTTCCGTCCCTGCGTATAGATGCATTCTCTCTTGATGTAATGAGCAAGATCCAGGATGTCAAGAAGAGCTCTCTTACATTTGCACCGGAGGCAGGAACTCAGAGGCTTAGGAATGTCATCAATAAAGGACTTACAAAGGATGATATCATGAATGGCGCCCTTAAGGCATTTAAGGGCGGCTGGGACAAGGTGAAACTTTATTTCATGATGGGGTTGCCAACTGAGACTTATGACGACATATCGGGAATTGCAGATCTTTCAGAGGAGATTACAGAACTCTTCTTTGCAAACATACCTAGAGAGGAAAGAAACGGGCGTGTCATGGTCACTGCGTCGGCATCATATTTTGTGCCAAAGCCATTTACCCCATTTCAGTGGGCGCCAATGATAAGACCCGAGGAATTTGTAAAGAGAGCCTATTTTGTGAAGGACAGATTTCGCGAGGAGAAGAATCATAAGAGTCTCAAATTTCAGTATCATGAAGCGGACATTACCATACTTGAAGGACTTCTTGCAAGAGGTGATAGGAAACTCTGTGATGTCATATATGATGTCTATAAATCAGGACAAATATTTGACGCATGGACAGAGTTTTTCAAAAAAGAAAACTGGGATAATGCCATGGCAAAGCATGGACTTGACATTGATTTTTATACATACCGAGACAGAAGTGTTGACGAGATCCTCCCATGGGATTTCATCGATATAGGAGTGACGAGAAAATTTCTTGAGCGAGAGTGGGAAAATGCACAGAATGAGAAGGTGACTCCTAACTGCAGACAGCAATGTTCTGGCTGTGGTGCAGCAAGATTTGGAGGAGGTGTGTGCTTTGAAAATAAGAATTAAATACTCCAAACTTGGCAACATCCGATTCATAGGGCACCTTGATGTTATGAGATATTTCCAGAAAGAGATACGGAGAGCCGGACTTGATGTCAGCTATTCGAAGGGCTATTCCCCTCATCAGATAATTTCATTTGCCGCCCCTCTGGCTATGGGGATCACATCGGATGGTGAATATTTTGACGGTGAATTTGAGTCTGTTACAACATCAAAGGATATGATAGATGCTCTCAACGCTGTTTCAGTTGATGAGATGAAAGTCACAGAGTGTGTAATTTTACCGGATGATGCCAAAAATTCCATGTCAGTTGTATCAGCATCAGACTATGTTATCACATTTGAGGAACGCGCATCTGATGATGAGAAGACAAAACTGATCGAGAGTGTCATGGATTTCATGTCACAAAATGAAATAGTTATCCTCAAAAAGACAAAAAAGAGTGAACGAGAGGAGAATATAAAACCTGGCATCATAAATTGCGAGCTAAGGGATGACTCCATATACATGCTCCTTTCAACCGGAAGTGAATACAATCTAAAGCCGGAGCTTGTAATGCAGGCACTATACGCATATACAGGTATAGAACACAATCAGTTCCATTATCATATACACAGACTTGAGACATATATGGATTCACCCAAAGGTGATTTAATGCCGCTCTACAAGGCCGGTACATCGTTCTGATACGACTTTGATAAAAGCTTTGATCCAACACTTTAATCAAAACTGATACAT
>URJU01000048.1 GCA_900548315.1 uncultured Coprococcus sp.
AATAATAAAAACAAAATAAAGATACAATTAAAAAGTAATAAATAAGGGGACTTTCCTATGTGGGAGGTCTCCTTTTTGCTTGATATAAATGACATATGATGTTAGAATGTACCCTGAATAACGATAGCTAGGAGGTCAAAAACAACATGGGTTTGTTTGAGAAAATATTTGGAACGCACAGCGAGAAGGAATTGAAGAAGATTGCACCTATCGTTGATGCGATAGAGGCACTTGATGAAAAGATGCAGGCACTTTCAGATGAGGAACTGAAGGCAAAGACACAGGAGTTTAAAGACAGACTTGCAGCTGGAGAGACGCTGGATGACATATTGGTAGAGGCATTTGCAGTTGTGAGAGAGGCTGCGTACCGTGTGCTCGGGATGAAACATTACAGAGTACAGCTTATTGGTGGTATAGTTCTCCATCAGGGAAGAATTGCTGAGATGAGAACTGGTGAAGGTAAGACTCTTGTATCCACACTTCCTGCCTATCTGAATGCCCTTGAGGGAAAGGGCGTACATGTTGTAACCGTCAATGACTACCTGGCAAAGCGAGATGCCGAGTGGATGGGGCAGGTTCATGAGTTTCTTGGCCTGAAGGTCGGTATTATTCTGAACAGTTCTACTACTGATGAGAGACGAGAGGCATATAACTGCGATATTACATATGTAACCAACAATGAGCTTGGATTTGATTACTTAAGAGACAACATGGTCATATACAAGGAGAAACTGGTTCTCAGAGATCTTCATTATTGTGTGATCGATGAGGTTGATTCGGTTCTCATAGATGAGGCTCGTACACCTCTTATCATATCTGGTCAGAGCGGTAAGTCCACGGAGCTTTACAAGATGTGTGACTATCTTGCGAGACAGATGAAAAGAGGCGAAGGTGACGGTGAGATATCCAAGATGGATATGCTTATGAAGACAGAGGTTGAGGAAGATGGAGATTTCCTTGTGAATGAGAAGGACAAATATGTCATGCTCACAGCCAACGGTGTAAAGATGGTAGAACAGTTCTTCCATATAGATAACCTTTCAGATCCTGAGAATATGGAGATACAGCACAACATTATCCTGGCTCTTCGAGCACATAATCTTATGTTCAGAGACAGGGATTATGTTGTAAAGGATGATGAGGTTCTTATTGTTGACGAGTTTACCGGACGTATCATGCCGGGACGTCGTTTCTCAGACGGTCTTCATCAGGCGATAGAGGCAAAGGAGAATGTAAAGGTTAAGAGAGAGAGTAAGACTTTGGCAACTATCACATTCCAGAACTTCTTCAACATGTTTGACAAGAAGGCTGGTATGACTGGTACTGCGCAGACAGAGGAGGAAGAGTTCAGAGAGATTTATGGTATGGATGTCGTTGTCATTCCAACCAACAGACCTATACAGAGAATAGATCAGCCGGATTCAATATTTAAGACAAAGAAGGAAAAACTCAACGCAATAGTTGAACAGATAAACGAGAGCTATAGAAAAGGACAGCCTGTTTTGGTAGGTACCATCAATATTGATGCATCAGAGGAACTTAGTCACATGCTTTCCAAGAGAAAAGTTCCTCATAAAGTACTCAATGCCAAGTTCCATGAACTTGAGGCGGAGATAGTAGCGGATGCGGGACAGAAGAACGCGGTTACCATTGCAACCAACATGGCAGGCCGAGGTACTGATATCAAGCTCGGAGAGGGAGTTGCAGAACTTGGAGGACTCAGGATCATAGGAACAGAGAGGCATGAGTCAAGACGTATAGACAACCAGCTCCGTGGACGTTCAGGACGTCAGGGAGATCCGGGAGAATCGAAGTTCTATCTTTCACTCGAGGATGATCTTATGAGACTCTTTGGATCAGAGAGAGTTATGAGTGTATATGATACGCTGAAGATACCTGAAGGCGAGGAGATAGAGCACAAGACTATATCAAATTTCGTAGAAAAAGCTCAGAAGAAGATAGAGGGCAACAACTTTGCGATCAGAAAAAATCTTCTTGAGTATGACAGAGTTAACAATGAACAGAGGGAGATCATTTACAAAGAGCGTAGAAGAGTCCTTGACGGTGAAAACATGCATGAAGTGATTCTCAAGATGATCAAGGATGACATAAGCGCTGCAGTTGATCAGGTGTGTTCGTCTGAGACGGCACCTGAGGACTGGAATCAGGTCGAGCTGGATGATATGATAAGAAATATCGTTCCGTTTGAGGAACCTGTGACCCTCACTGAAGAAGAGATAAGAAAGGCAGACATAAAGGAACTCAAGGAGAGACTAAACAATGAGGCTCTTGAGCTTTACGCTGAGAAGGAGAAAGAAATAGATGATCCTGACCAGATGAGAGAGATAGAGCGAGTTATTCTGCTTAAGACTATAGATAGAAAATGGACAGATCACATCGATGACATGGATAACCTGAGACAGGGTATTGGTCTTAGATCTTTGGGACAGAGAGATCCTGTAGTAGAGTATAAGTTTGCCGGATATGATATGTTCAATGATATGACAGCTGCTATTCGAGAGGAGACAGTCAAACTTCTGTATAGAATAAAGGTTGAGCAGAAGATAGAGCGAGAAGAGGTCAATAAGGTGACAGGAACAAACAAAGATGATACTGTCGCAAAGGGACCAGTGAGAAAAGCTAAGAAGATAGGCAGAAATGACCTCTGCCCTTGCGGAAGTGGACTGAAGTACAAGAATTGCTGCGGCAAGAATGACTGATCAGGTTTTACAGGAGAATTTGAGTGATAGAGATAGATGAGTTCAGGGCGGCGCTGGCATCCTACAGGGAGCCACTGGAGGAGGTCAAGTCGTCCCTTGATATTGAAAACAAGACAGACAGAATAGCAAAACTAAATTATGAGATGGAACAGCCGGGATTCTGGGATGATGTTAACAGATCCCGGGAAGTTTCAAAAGAGCTGAAGGGACTTCAGGATCTGGTGGACAACTACAAAAAACTGGAGAATGACTATGTGGATATAGATACCCTTATCCTTATGGCTGAGGAGGAGAATGATGCAAGTCTTGTGCCTGAGATAGGAGAGCAGATAGATATATTCACAAGAGAATTTGAGGAGTATAGGATAAACCTATTATTTACAGATGAATTTGATGATCGTGATGCAGTTCTCACACTTCATTCAGGAGAGGGCGGAACTGAGTCGTGTGACTGGGCCAGCATGTTGTATAGAATGTATACCAGATGGGCGGAAAAACATGGTATGAGCGTTGAGGTCTTGGATTATTTGGAGGGTGATGAGGCTGGAATAAAGTCGGTGACTATACAGATAAGCGGAGCGCATGCGTATGGTTTTTTGAAGTCGGAAAAGGGCGTTCACAGACTTGTAAGAATTTCACCTTTCAATTCAGCGGGCAAGAGAATGACATCATTTGCATCCTGTGATGTGATACCGGATATCGAGGAGGATCTTGAGATAGATATACGTGACGAGGATATCAGGATAGATACATACAGATCCAGCGGCGCTGGTGGTCAGCATATCAATAAGACATCATCGGCTGTCAGGATAACGCATTTCCCTACAGGAATAGTTGTCCAGTGTCAGAACGAGAGATCACAGCTCATGAATAAGAACAAGGCCATGCAGATGCTGAAATCTAAGTTGTATCTCATAAAGAAACAGGAGAATCTTGAGAAGATATCGGATATTCGAGGAGAGGTCACAGATAATGGATTTGGAAGTCAGATAAGATCCTATGTACTCCAGCCGTATACTATGGCGAAGGATAAGCGTACCGGATATGAGAATTCTAATGTGTCGGCGGTTTTGGACGGGGATTTGGATGGATTTATGACTGCTTATCTCAAATGGATAAATAGGGTGGAAGTGTAAAAATAAATTATGCTTTGACAATGACGCTTTATACTGATAAAGTAATGACGTACTAAAATTGCGTATTTATGCAAAATACATACAAAGATAAAAGAGGAAGATAAAAGAGAAGGAGAATAAGGGACATGGTGAATATAGCAGTATTAGGTTATGGTACAGTTGGCTCAGGAGTTGTGGAAGTGATAAACACCAACCATGATATTGTTAATAAGAGAGCTGGGCAGGAGATAAATGTAAAGAGGGTACTTGACCTCAGAACATTTCCAGGGGATCCTGTTGAGAGCATTCTCACCCATGACTTTGAGGATATACTGAACGATGACGAGATCAGAGTTGTGGTAGAGGTGATGGGAGGCGTTGAGCCGGCATATACATTTGTAAAGAAGTGTCTTCTTGCAGGCAAGAGCGTTGCAACTTCTAACAAGGAGCTCGTTGCTGTTCATGGCCCTGAACTTCTGAAGATTGCCAGGGAGGGCAATATCAATTTCTTCTTTGAGGCATCAGCTGGCGGTGGAATACCGGTTATAAGACCACTCAACACATCCATCACAGCGGATGATGTGACAGAAATCACAGGAATACTTAACGGTACGACCAATTATATCCTCACTAAGATGGATAAAGAGGGGGCAGACTATGCCACTGTGTTAAAGCAGGCGCAGGATCTCGGCTATGCAGAGCGCAATCCGGAGGCGGACGTTGAAGGCGGCGATGCATGCAGAAAGATAGCAATACTTACATCTCTCGTATATGGAAAGAATCTGGACTACAACAGAATCCATATGGAGGGAATAACAAAGATAACGACAGATGATTTCAAGTATGCAGATAAGATGGGATATTCCGTAAAGCTTGTCGGTACGACAAGAAAAATCGATGGCAAGCTTTACTCGTATGTGGCACCTGTCATGCTGCCACATGACAATCCTCTGGCAAAGATAGATGATGTATATAATGGTATATTGGTGCATGGAAATGCTCTTGATGATGTCATGTTCTATGGAAAGGGCGCAGGAAAGCTTCCTACAGCGTCTGCAGTTGTATCAGACGTTGTAGATGCAGTCAGAAATATGGGAAGAAATGTTCCTATCATCTGGGATGATGAGGAACTTGAGATGGGAGCATTCGAGGACTCAGCAAGCAGATTCTTTATAAGAACTGAAGAGCGGGATGAGAATGCTATAAAGGCAGCATTTGGTGAAGTTGAGTATGTCGATTCTGATCTGAATGAGAAAGCATTTGTGACAGCGGTGATTACAGAAGGTGAATTTGAGGCATGTTGCAATAAGATTGGTATTAAGAGTGCGCTCAGAGTGCTCGATTAGTACAATATTATCCAAAGACCTTGAAATCCTTGTGGAATTGAGTTATTTTACAAAAGGCTTATTTCTTTTTGCGGATATGATCTTCATATGAGCAGAAAGTAAAATATACAAATTTTCAAATGAGCGATCAGGAGGACAATATGTTAATAGTAAAGAAGTTTGGTGGTACTTCCGTTGGAAATACCGAAAGAATCTTTAACGTGGCCAAAAGATGTATTGAGGACTGGCAGAAGGGCAATGACGTTGTTGTAGTACTGTCTGCTATGGGTAAATACACAGATGAGCTGATAGATATGGCTAAGCAGGTAAATGAAAATCCGCCTAAGAGAGAGATGGATATGCTTTTCACAATAGGAGAGCAGATGTCCGTATCACTCATGGCTATGGCTATGAATTCATTGAAGGTTCCGGCAATCTCACTCAATGCATTTCAGGTGGCAATGCATACAACTTCAGTATATGGTAATGCGCGACTGAAGAGAATTGATGTTGAGAGAATCAGACATGAACTTGAGCAGAGAAAGATAGTTATAGTTACAGGATTCCAGGGAATCAACAAGTACGATGATTACACAACTCTTGGTCGTGGCGGTTCAGATACAACAGCTGTTGCACTTGCAGCGGCACTTAACGCTGATGCGTGCGAGATTTATACAGATGTGGATGGTGTATATACAGCAGATCCACGTAAGGTAAAGACAGCACGTAAACTGGATACGATAACATATGATGAGATGCTTGAACTTGCTACACTTGGTGCAGGCGTTCTGCACAACCGTTCAGTAGAACTTGCCAAGAAGTTTGGCGTTCAGCTGGTTGTTCGTTCAAGTCTCAATTTATCAGAGGGTACAATAGTTAAGGAGGATACTGGAATGGAGAAGATGTTAGTTAGTGGTGTTGCAGCAGATGCAGACTCAGCAAGAGTGGCAGTGGTAGGATTGGAGGATACACCAGGTGTTGCGTTCAAGCTTTTCAATCTGCTTGCAAAGAATGACATCAATATAGATATGATCCTGCAGTCAGTAGGAAGACATGGAACAAAGGATATCACATTTACATGCAGCGATGAGAATGCAGATAGAGCAGAAGAGATCATCAAGAACAACATCGGCAAGTTCGAGAGCATAGATGTCAATAAGGACGTTGCTAAGGTTTCTATCGTTGGTGCAGGAATGCAGTCAAATGCAGGCGTTGCAGCAAAGATGTTCGAGGCACTTTATGATGAGAACATCAACATCAGAATGATTTCAACATCAGAGATCAGAGTTACTGTACTTATAGACGAGCAGTATACAGAGCGCGCCATGAATGCAATCCATGACAAGTTCGCTCTCGGCGATCGTTAATTTTTATAGAACCAATATAGTCCTGCTCATTCAGGAGAGTATATACGCCGGGGGAAACTCCGGCGTATATTATCATGAGGATGAGATAAAGCAGACGCCGCGCGGAGCGCCTTAAAATGCGTCTGCCCCCATATGAGGAGGACGTAATGAATTTGGAAAGGAGTTCAGGGGATGAAAAGAGCAGATTATATATCGTGGGATCAATATTTTATGGGAATAGCGATGATGTCCGCGGAGAGAAGTAAAGATCCATCTACGCAGGTTGGAGCATGCATAGTTGACAAGAACAACAGGATCCTGTCGATGGGATACAATGGAATGCCGGCGGGCTGCGATGATGACGTCATGCCATGGGGCAAAGTGGGAGATCCGCTGGATAATAAATACTTCTATGTGTGCCATGCAGAGCTGAATTCCATTCTAAATTATAGAGGCGGAAATCTCAAAGATGCCATTATATATTCGACCCTGTTTCCGTGCAATGAGTGCGCCAAAGCAATCATCCAGTGCGGCATAAAGGAAGTTGTATACATGTCGGATAAGTATGCTTCCACAGACAGCACAATAGCGTCAAAGAAAATGTTTGACATGGCTGGGGTGAAGTATAGACAGTTTGAGTCTAAGGGTAAGAAGATTACCTTGGATCTCTAGAAAGTAGATTGATTTGCAAAAGTGTAACAGACAGGAGATAGAATAGTGGTCATAGAGAGTAATAGCAGAGAAGAAACGTATAAGGTTGGAATACAGTTGGGAAAGGATGCTGTTCCAGGACAGGTGTACTGCATATACGGTGATCTGGGAGTGGGGAAAACCATCATATCTCAGGGAGTGGCAGCAGGCCTTGGAATAACAGAGGTTGTCAACAGTCCGACATTCACCATAGTTAAAGAGTATGATGAGGGAAGGCTGCCTCTGTACCATTTTGATGTATACAGGATCGGCGACGTGGATGAGATGGACGAGATCGGGTACAATGAGATGGTTTACGGAGAAGGCGTATGCCTGATAGAGTGGGCAAATCTCATTGAGGAGATACTGCCGGATGATTACACAAGGATAGATATAGAGAAAGATTTGGAAAAGGGCGTTGACTATAGACGTATTACGATAGAAGAGAGGCATGCTCACAGATGAAGATTTTAGCATTTGACAGCTCTGGACTTGTAGCATCGGTTGCAATAGTCCAGGATGAAAATTTGATCGCAGAATACACGACAAACTACAAAAAGACACATTCACAGACTCTTTTGCCTATGCTGGATGAGATTGTGAGGATGACAGAGACGGATAAAGAAAGCTTTGACGCTCTTGCAGTTGCAGCTGGACCAGGCTCGTTCACTGGACTTCGTATAGGGTCGGCAACAGTCAAAGGACTTGCCTTGGCATGGGATATCCCGGTAATCGCGGTTCCGACACTTGAAGGTCTGGCTTACAATGTGTGGGGAAGTCGCAGCGTTATATGTCCGATAATGGATGCAAGAAGGAGACAAGTATACACTGCACTGTATAAGTTTGATGACAAAAATAGTCTCGACACAATCTTAGACCAGACCCCTATGGACATATTAGAACTTGTATATCTGTTGAATAACAGGGATGAGGATGTAATATTTGTTGGAGATGGTATAGATGTGTATGCAGATATCATCAGAGAAAATATAAAGGTGCCATATGCATTTGCACCGGCGCACATGAACAAACAGAGAGCCGGATCTGTGGCAGCAGCTGCACAGGTGAGATATGCTGCAGGGCGATATCAAAATGGTGATGAGTTTGCTCCGGAATATCTCAGACAGTCACAGGCAGAGCGAGAGAGAGCTGAGAGGGAAAAGGCAAATACTGCGGAGTCTGGAAGATGAGTTATACAGATAAGGTAAAGAATATAGCCGCTCTTGAACAGGAAGTCTTTGCCAATCCGTGGACATGTGAAATGATCAATAGTTCAGAAACATCAGATTTTGACTGCGTTGAGGTGATGGAAAAAGACGGAATATTTCAGGGCTATATCATATATTCTGTGGTGTGTGACAGTGCAGATCTTTTGAGAGTGGCGGTCAAACCGGAATTTCGCAGATCGGGTGTTGCAGGATGCCTGATGCAGAAAATGATGAATGACTGCGGCAAAGGTGAGGTGCAGAATATATTTCTTGAGGTCAGAGAGTCAAATACGCCTGCGATTGAGATGTACAAAAAATATGGATTTGTTGAAATTTCTAGAAGAAAGAATTATTACAGATTACCGGTTGAGGATGGAATCGTTATGCAGAAGATAATCAAGCGGTGAAAAAAATAAAAAATAGACAGAATAATGGAAAATATTGTCGGTATATTATATGGATGATCTGACTTATAATCAGACACATAACATAGGCGTAGACAGCCGGATAGGAGAAAAGTATGAGTGAGATCAGATGTAATATGTGCGGGAAGACAATTGTATTTGGAGAAAAACACAACAAGGAGGATTATGTCCTTGTCCAGAAGGAGTGGGGATATTTTTCAGACAAAGATGGAAAGAAGTATACTTTGAGAATCTGTGAAAAGTGCTACGACAGGCTTGTTGCAGATTGTGTTGTACCTCCAGAGATAGAAAATGTGACAGAATACGCATAAAGCGTACTGTATTAGAAATGGAGAAAGAAAATGATAGACGTATGTCTTTTGGGAACAGGAGGGATGATGCCGTTGCCGTACAGGGCACTCACATCCCTTGTGGTCAGATATAACGGGCATGAGATGCTGATAGACTGTGGGGAGGGGACACAGACCTCCATGCGCCAGCAGGGAATGATAGGGTTTAAGCAGATAGATGTTATCTGCTTTACCCATTTCCACGCGGACCATATAAGTGGACTTCCAGGGCTTTTGCTCACGATCGGGAATGCTGAGAGGACGGAGCCGCTTCTCATGGTTGGACCAAAACGGCTTGAAAAGGTTGTTAATTCGCTCAGAGTCATAGCTCCGGAACTTCCATTTGAGATAAAGTTCCAGGAACTTTCTGAGGCGGAAGAGTCATTTGAGTGGCAGGATCTGAAAATCGAGGCATTCAAGGTAAATCATAACGTGACATGTTATGGATATTCGATGACACTTCCAAGAGCTGGCAAGTTCAGTGTGGACAGGGCAAGGGAAAATGAGATCCCTATGAAATACTGGAATGGTCTTCAGAAGGGTAATAGCTATGAAGAGGATGGACATGTATATACACCGGATATGGTTCTGGGACCGGACAGAAAAGGATTGAAACTCACATACTGTACTGATACAAGACCGACACCTCTCATAGAAAAATATGCTGCGGGTTCCGACCTGTTCGTATGTGAGGGTATGTACGGTGAGAAAGAGAAGGAGAAGAAAGCCATTGAGCATAAGCATATGATGATGCAGGAAGCTGCGGTGATAGCGGCAAAGGCAGATGTTGGAGAGATGTGGCTAACCCATTACAGTCCTTCAATGTCAAAACCCACGGTGTATATGGACGAGATAAGGTCAATATTCCCAAGAACCATAGCGGCAAAAGATCGAGCAACAACGACGTTGAAATTTTCAGACAATGAATAGAATTGTGAAAGCAATATGTTACGGCAAAGGTGAGATGAATTATGGAAAAAGAAGTAAAGATACTGGCTATAGAGTCTTCATGCGATGAGACATCAGCAGCAGTGGTTGTAAACGGGAGAAATGTGCTGTCAAATGTAATATACTCTCAGATAGATATACACACGTTGTACGGTGGAGTCGTTCCGGAGATTGCATCGAGAAAACATATAGAGAAGATCACACAGGTTATCAGGCAGGCGCTCAAAGAGGCTGACTGCACCTTGGACGACATAGACGCGGTTGCTGTAACATATGGACCGGGTCTTGTCGGTGCACTCTTAGTTGGAGTGGGTGCGGCTAAGGCCATAGCATTTGCAAAGGATATACCGCTTGTGGGGGTTCACCATATAGAAGGACACATTGCCGC
The DNA here is from genome assembly GCA_900548315.1 of uncultured Coprococcus sp. Lineage (GTDB taxonomy): Bacteria > Bacillota > Clostridia > Lachnospirales > Lachnospiraceae > Coprococcus. The sequence goes on from URJU01000048.1 coordinate 10,495, forward strand.
CAACTATATAGAGAATAAGGATCTGGAACCACCGTTCATGTGCCTTGTTGTGTCTGGAGGTCATACGCATCTTGTCAAGGTAGTGGACTATGGGAAATTCGAGATACTTGGGATAACGAGAGATGATGCGGCAGGAGAGGCGTTTGACAAGGTTGCCCGTGCCATAGGACTCGGATATCCAGGCGGACCAAAGATAGACAAAAAGGCAAAAGAGGGCAATCCGGATGCAATAGAATTCCCTAGGGCGAAGGTCTCAGAATCTGTATATGACTTCAGTTTCAGCGGCCTTAAATCGGCTGTACTTAATTACATAAATCAGGCACATATGAGGGATGAGCAGATAAACGAGGCTGATGTTGCTGCATCATTTCAGAAAGCAGTTACTGAGGTGCTCACAGAGCATGCTGTAGCAGCAGCAAAAGAGTTCAATATGGACAAGATTGCCATAGCAGGGGGAGTTGCATCCAATTCAGCTCTCAGAGCCAGTATGAAGGCTGCGTGTGAGGCAGCAGGGCTTACCCTATATAATCCTTCTCCTATACTGTGTACGGATAATGCTGCGATGATAGGTGCGGCAGGATACTATGAGTATATCAATGGAACAAGGCATGGGTGGGAACTCAATGCCATACCGAATCTAAAACTTGGAGAACGTTAAGAACAGATGACATTTAAAATTCATTACTAGTGACAAATAGATTGTGCCGGGGGATGATTGCATGAAAGACATAACGGAAGATATATCAGCATATGAAACTGGGATAACAGGAGATGATACCCCACATATAACAGCTATAGTGCTTGCAGCCGGCAAGGGCAGCAGGATGAATAGTGATATACCAAAACAATTTATGATGCTGGAAGGTCATCCGGTGATATATTATTCACTTAAGGCATTTCAGGAAAGTTCTGTAAATGACATAATCTTGGTGACAGGGGAAGAGTATTTAGATTACTGTAGGACTGATATAGTGGACAAATATAACATTTCAAAGGTACGAGCTATAGTTTCAGGCGGCGCTCAGCGTTACGACTCGGTTAGAAATGGTCTTGCAGCGGCAAATGTGGCAAAGTATGTTCTTATACACGATGGGGCCAGACCTTGTATTACCGGAAAGATTATAGAGGATTCAGTAAACTGCGTGAAAAAGTATGGGGCTTGTACTGTCGGTGTGCCGGTCAAGGATACGATAAAGATAGTAGATGGGGATCATTTGGGCGTAGACACCCCAGATAGATCCAGGCTGTGGCAGGGTCAGACACCTCAGAGCTTTGACAGAGAATTACTGCTTGCCTGCTATGAAAGACTTAGAGGAGAAAAAGAACTGCAGATAACTGATGATACCATGATAATTGAGAGGTATAGCAATGTTCGCACTAAGGTTATAATGGGGGCATATGAGAACCTGAAAATCACTACTCCTGAGGATTTAAAAATTGCATCAAATTTTTTGAAAAAAGATGTTGACACAAAGATGGTAAAGTGATAATATGTACAAGTCGCCGGTTGATGGCGATGAAAAAAACAAAGACAGCACACTGATAAAACAGTAGTTGGATTGCATATGGAGAGATATCGAAGTGGTCATAACGAGGCGGTCTTGAAAACCGTTTGTCCGAAAGGGCGCGAGGGTTCGAATCCCTCTCTCTCCGCTGGCTTTCATACATATGAAAGTTCAAGCGCTTGATACTGGAGAAGTACCCAAGCGGTTGAAGGGGCTCCCCTGGAAAGGGAGTAGGCCGTTAATAGCGGCGCGAGGGTTCAAATCCCTCCTTCTCCGTTAGACATACTTAGTATCAAAGGCTTATATAAGAACCTTGAAAAATTAACAACATGACAACCCTGAAATTCCAAACAAGAATTTCAAGAACGTCGGATCAGAGATTGTATCAAAGATCCAACAAACCAATAACAGTAAAGATGGTTAGGAAAAATACAAGCTAGTATGATTTCTGACATAGGATTTACAAACTTTTTAATGAGAGTTTGATCCTGGCTCAGGATGAACGCTGGCGGCGTGCTTAACACATGCAAG
>URJU01000049.1 GCA_900548315.1 uncultured Coprococcus sp.
CGAGATTACTACGCGTCTCGTGGGCTCGGAGATGTGTATAAGAGACAGGCTTAATTTTTTATTCTATGTATGCCTTCTTACTTCTTGTCACCTTCACCGAAATGATCTTTATACTCCGCAACCATATGCTCATATGTCGCCTCGTCCGACTTTGCCTGCTCTGAACGCTTGGAAAGCACCAGATCAGGTCTGACATCCGGCATGCTCTGTCCTATTCTGTCTGTGAACTCCTTGAAGAATTCCTGACCACCCGCATATGATGCCATTGGTATTGCGACAATTTCCTTTGATGTAGCAAATACATATCCCCTGTTGACATGATAAAATGGTTTTACGATTTTCTCACATGCCACTATATCATCTATATCGTATTTCTTCCATATGAATGGCACTTTGCTGTAGTATATCGCATCCTTATCAAGCTTTGCCGCTGATGCTACAACTATCCTGCAGAATATTGCAAGCACAACACTCACGACAAATGCAAGTATTACTGCTATCCTTCCCATTCCCTTCGACAGACTGTCAACGCCAAACACTGCTACAACTATAAGGAACAGTATGAATAAGCTCACAATAAACACCATCGGTCCCACTGTGGAGATTCCCCTCATGATTCCTTTTTTGTTCTTTCTGCAATGTCCATAGTAGCTTATCCTCGACGGTCTAATGCCAAGATCCTCCCCGCATAGCGGACAATACTTTTGATTTACTGTACTGTTAGCAGGTATTGCCTTCCCACAGTGCGGGCATCTGAACAATATCGTATTTATCATACCCGATATCAACGCAAGCACAACGAACAACACCCATCCAAGCGCTATATTTCCGGCGAATGCAAATCCGAATATACACAGTACTCCGACTACAGGCAGAATTGTAGACAGTAATTTTGATATATATAGTTTCATTTCTGTATCTTTCCTCTTCTTTTTCTTTCAGCCGGCACCAAAGCCAACTTTGTTAAGTATAACATACCTGAATATTTTTTCAATATTTCAGAGAAAACAGCTGTCTGCAAAGCCTCTTTCCAGATTCTGTCACAAATATATTGTCGTATGCCTTAGTTATCGTGTCCATGTCCGCCTTATCCTCATACAGATTCACAAGGAAATCCGCCTCCACAAGTATTTGATAATCAAGGCCATCTATATTCCTGTATGTGTGATGGTGTGCTACAAGATAACAGGCTCTCTCAACTGCCCGCTCATCAGCTCCTGCATCTCTCAGCAGACGTCTTGCCTCCGGTGGTCCTTCCTGCTCCTGCAGTCTGCCGTTATTATATCCATATTTCAGTTCGGCATTCTTTATGCCTATATCATGGGTAAGTGCCGCAATCTCCAGCACCTCCTGTTCTCCCGGATCCATATTCTCTATCTCTGCTATCAGTTTAGCAAATGAGTGTACCTTCAGAAAGTGGTGCACTCTCCTGGAATCTCCGGCATAGTATTCTATCATTTTCTCTTTTACTATAGAAACCAGTTTCCTTGCCATATCGCTCATCTCTTTTCTGTACTCTAATATATCAATATTCACACGACCTATATCATTTTAACACTACTCTTTGTCAGCAGTCCACTTATTTATAAATATTTAATCTCTGCCCCAGCCAGCCTGAGGTAAATGTACAGCTCTTATAAGTTGTTTTTTGTCATCACAGGGAGTATAATCTTTTTGTGACTTTGAGAGATAAAGGGAGATATGTTATGGATACACGATCAATTGGTATATTTGATTCCGGGCTTGGCGGTATAAGCGTTCTGCGCGATATTGTTGAATTAATGCCCAACGAAAACTATATATATTTTGGTGATTCGGCATATGCACCTTACGGCACCAAATCCACTGATGAGATTCTTGACAGATCAATACACTGCACCAATTTTCTTCTGGCAAAGGATGTGAAGGCAATCGTAATTGCCTGCAATACAGCTACCAGCGTTGCCGCATCCACACTGAGACAGCAGTATCCGACAACACCTATTATAGGCATTGAACCTGCTCTAAAGCCTGCTGTTCTGTGGAAAGAACACGACAAAGTTGCCGTCATGGCAACCCCTGCCACATTGGCACTGCCTAAATTTCATGAACTCATGAAACATTATTCAAAGGAGTCCGATATTTACCCGGTTCCATGTCCGGGGCTTGCAGATTATGTTGAGAGAGGAATATTCGATGGTGAGGAGATCACAGAATTTCTAAGAAATCTTCTGGCTCCATTCCTTGATAAAAAAATAGACGCCATAGTCCTTGGCTGTACGCATTATCCATTCGTGGAAAAAGTAATAAAACGTATTGCAGGACCTGACGTCAAGATCTTCAACGGAGCGCACGGTACCGCCCTTGAGCTTCAGCGGAGACTGCGCATTGCGGAGCTGCTCACACCTTCCATAGAGAAGGGCTCTGTAGAGTTCTACAGCAGCAGTACAAACCCAGAAACCATTAAACTTTGTCACCAATTGTTTGAAACATGAAAAATATATATCTATTCTATGCCATAATCACACAAAATACATAACAGGTTACAGGCATATTTACCTAAAAATATAAGTCCATGTAGGTACATGGGCAATCGGTAGTGAATACATCCGAACTTCGGCAGTTTCTATGCTAAGGCGTCGCACGCAAACGCTCTTATCGCGTGCAAAGCCGCATGCATATAGAAACTGATGAAGTGACAGATGTAGAACGTGATTGAACATGTACCTACATGGACTTTATTTGGGTAAATATGCCTGTAACCGTCCGTCAGAACGCATATGGGCGATCCCAGACTTTGAGTTTCGTGCCTATATCATGTACAAGGGCGTATGTGTAACATTCATATGCCCATGCCACATCCTCTGTCGGCATTCCCTCTATGGAAACGAGTATTATCTCATCATCGGATTCACGGCCAGGCTTCTTGCCGCGGATTATCTCTCCGAATGTAGTAAGAGAATTCCTCTCGATTAATCCATCCTGCACCATGTATACGAAGTCCTCTCCCATGCAGCCTGTGTGGAGTCTGTCGCCATTTTCATCATACCCAACGTTATCTTCCTCAGCATAATTCTCGTACATTCCATAGTTGTCTATGACTTTTTTCAGGTCAACAATACTCTTATGCTCCATATTGAAGGTACTTGTAGATATAACAAGTGCTCCGGGCTTGAGCCACTCTCGCTTGTACTCTGGCCACTCGCCCTCTTTGCATGAGACTGCCTCGGTTATGATATCAGCATCCTTGAGTGCCTCCTCCATATCCCTGCACAGAACTATATTTTTTACCTGAGGATAATTTTCCTCTATGTACTCTTTCATCTTGATTGCATTTGCCGATGTTGGAGAACTGCCCTTTATCTTGATGGTGTCTATGTCAAATCTCTGTGACATGATGGCTCTGAGACTTGATCTGCATATGACTCCAGGGCCGACCAATGTGAGTACCTTTGAGTCATCCCTTGCAAGCAGCTTTGCCGCAAGTCCAGGCATAGCACCTGTTCTCATAGAACTAAGAAGATTTCCGGACATATATGCCAGAGGTTTTCCTGTCTCCACATCGTTGAGCATCATCATCAGTATTGAGCGTGGAAGTCCTATCGATCTGTTGTTGCCATTTGATCCATACCACTTTTCACCTGCCACATGGAATCTTCCGCCCAGGTATGCAGGCATAGCAATGAATCTTCTGTCTCTTGCATTATTGACCGGGAAATTCTCTATCGGTGACTTCTTTGGGAAGTACAACATAAGGCCATGTGCGTCATTGTACGGACCACCCATGAGGAAATCTCCGTCCTCCATGAGTCCCATTGTCTCTTCCATCACTTCAACGCATCTTCCAGGATGAAGCACTCCTGCATCTATCATATCCTCCTCGCTGAGGTAGAGGAAGCTTATATTCTGCTTGTCTGTTTCTATATTGCTCTTTCTTCCTGCCGCTTCTGATTCTACATCTCGGTTCTTCATAATCCTTACCAAACCTTTCTATCGTCATATATCAGCTGTTTTTATTATTTTGCCATGAATCTCATTTGACGCACGACACATGATCACTATACATATAATGGACACTGTACTTATCACCACGCTGGAATCCATGAGCACTGTAAGTCCGTATCTGGAATTTATCCATCCACACAGCAGAGCTCCGATTCCCTCTCCGGCTCCCACCGTAAATGCGTTTATCAATGACATTCCCTTCACCACATCAGCGGGTGACAGCATCTCTTCTATAAGATACACACTTCCGGAATAGAATAACCCAAATCCCAGCATCTCGCATCCCTGGGATATGACGATCACCCACACATTGTCCGAGAATGCCGCGAACATGTTCTTGAATGTCATGAACACCGCACAACACAGCATTATCTTGTCAAGAGATATCCGCTTTCTGAATTTTATGAGCAGGAATGCCGATGGGACTTCACTGACCGCCATCACGAACTCAGCCAGTCCATAATGAAAGTTATTTCCACCCAGGCGTTCCAACACATTTATCAGGAATGTCGTTCCAACATTATACCCCATGAACATAACCGCTGAACCTATGAGAAACCACCTGTACTTCGGGTATGTTGTGAGCAGATATCCTGTGGTGTGTACCTCTGTTTTCCGGGTCTCCGTGATGTTTGCTGCTGTTCTCTCTCTTACGCCAAAAGTCCTGCGATCTCTGCTGGATGATGTGTCATCCATGATCAGCAGCACCGCCAGCATCATGGCGGTGAACAGCATCTGCAGTATCAGAAGTCTGTTCGCATCATACCTGTCACAGAACACCCCAAACAGCACACATGCCACAGCCCACGCACAGGAGCCTGCCGCCCTGCATAAAGGGTAGTTGATATTTCTGCCGCCGCTCATATACTTTATGGACAGAGAATCTATAAGCGGTGATATGCATGTAAATGTAGCACCAAATCCGATGAACAGCATCACTGTCTGTACAAACGATAATTTATACTCATAAAAAACAAATGTCAACATCAGCGCCACTGCAGTCAGCACTGAGGTGATATATTTTAACTGGATACGTTCTGCATATCTGTCGGAAAATACACCTATGATTATCTGAAACACTACAGTTGAAAATAATTTTACCGCATTTATTACTCCTATCTGTCCGTCCGTAAAACCTTTGTACTGCAGCATCTGCGTAAGGTATGCGTACGCAGATGCCGCACAGGTCCAGAACATCATCTGTAATATTGCATATTTTATATTGAGTTTCACATTTTTCTTTTCTATAGATGTGTCTACGCGTATCTTTTTCTGCAAACCCATAGGCTGTTCCTATCTGGATGATTTGATCTCCATGACCGCATCTGTCTCAGCTGATATCGCATCTGCATCAAATGTATTTATCATAAATATTCTCTTCTTCATATCATCTGTGAGCACACACAGTGGACTGTTTTTCAGGTCATCATCCAGATATTCTACTGCTGCCTTATTGGCACAGATGAACTGGAATTCATTTGTGAGTTCTGCGGATATGTCAGGTCTCAATATAAAGTTAAGGAACAGCTCTGCCTCCTCTTTATGCTTTGAGCCTTTGAGCAGGACCATTGTATCCATTGAGAGTGAACACTGCTCACCATCCATGACTACCTCAAGATCCGGATTCTCCTTCATCGCCTGAAGTGCCTCGCCGCTGTACATGAGAGCAACTGCTACCTCTCCCTTTGCCATACTGTCTCTCGTGTCTGTTGACGCTGCAAATGCCTTGATATATGGATTCAGCCCACTTATATAATCCTTTGCCTTTGCAATATCATCGAGGTTGCCCGATGTAGGATCAAGGTCGCATCCCAGCAGACCTACACTCATAATAGCCTGGGAATCATCCACAAGCAAAATATTATTCTTCAGATTATCATTCTTCAGGTCTTCCATCTTATGGATCTCTATACCATAGTCGTCCAGCATCTTTTTATTTGCTATCCATACACAGGATGTTCCCATATATGGAACACAGTACTCTCCATCCGGATCACACTGCATTGTCCTGTAAGTCTCATCGATATTGTCATAATTGGTGATCACATCCTTGTCCAGAGGCTCAAGCAGATCATTTGCCTTCATAGATTCTATGTAGAAGTTTGAAGGGACTGCAATGTCATATTCTGATCCGCCTCCCGCCATGAGCTTTGCCAGCATCTCGTCATTTGACTCAAATGTCGTCTCCACTACCTTTATGCCATATTCCTCCTCAAATTTATTGAGAACATCTTCACTCATATACTCTGACCAGTTGTACAGATATATCTCCTTTGCGTACCCGTCTGCAGTTTTCTCTTCTGAATCGCTGCCACATGCTGTCATCGTAAATACCATTGTCGCTGCAAGTGCTGCAGCCATCATTTTTTTGATTTTTCCTCTTACCATAGTCATTTCCTCCTTTTATTGAACACCAGTCTGGCTAGTTTTCTTACTTCCAGACCGGACCTGCATGATCCTGAATCACCTAATGGGGTCAGGCACCTCCGTCCCCCTAATCTAAGTGGGGTCAGGTACCTCCGTCCCCAAAGACCAGACTTTCTCACCACCTATATAAGTGGCTGTAACCTGTGCCTTGTAGATGTCTTCCTTCGGGATAGTAAGGACATCCAAATCCAGCAATACGAAATCGGCATCCTTGCCTGCTTCAATGGAACCCTTTGTCTTCTCAAGCCTGTTCTGGTATGCCCCGCCATATGTGAGTGCCTGAATACCATCCTCAACACTTATCGTCTCGCCGGTTCCCATCTCTTCCATCTCCGGATGTCCGGGCTGTTTTCTGTTCACCATGAGATGAAGTGCATCCATAGTTCTCGGCGGAACCGTTACAGGGAAGTCGCTGGCACAGCTTGTGACAATTCCAGCATCTGTGATAGATCTCATATAGTATTCCTTAGAGGCTCTTTCTTCTCCGAGGAACGGTTTCTCCAAAGTGTCATAATACACACTGTTTCTGAAGTGCCAGTATGGATTAGTGACTGCCACCACACCAAGTCTCTTCATCCTGTCCACATGCTCCGGCACCATGACCTGAAGATGTGTTATGGCATTTCTGTAATCCCTGTCTGTCTCTGTCTGTCCATACTCATATGCATTCAGCACCTCATCTATCGCCGCATCGCCGATCGCATGTGCATGTACATCATATCCCGCATCAAGAGCACGTTTCACCGCAGCATTTGTCCTCTCCTGGCTGAGCATCGGCTCACCCTTATCTCCGGGGGCGTCCGCGTAATCATCTCTGAGAAAAGCTGTGTGTCCTTCCACTACTCCATCTGCAAATATCTTTAACGTATTCACCTGTATCTTAGGGACGTACCGGAACTTCTCATGATACTTTGCAAGTTCAGCAAACACATAGTCCTCCTCATCAACAGGCTCTAGCGTGTAACCTACCCTGAATGTCACCTTCAGTTTTCCCTCGCTGTTAAGCTTTGCATATCCGGCAAATCTTCTGTCATAGTTCTGTTTCTTGTCAAACATTGGCTCAAATGCTATTGTGACGCCATTTGACAATGCTATATACTGATAACATTCTATGGCATGTGCAAAGTTGTCAGCAGTCATCTCAGGCAGCACCACACTGAACAGATTGCCCGCCATCTCCTTGAACCATCCCGTTGGTCTGCTTGTTCCCGGATACCTCACTATCACACCATTTGGAACATCTGCGGTAGTTTCATCAATCCCGACAAGTTCCATAGCTTTGCTATTCACCCAATATGAGTGGTGATCCTCACTTATCATGACCATCGGCACATCCGTCGATATGTCATCCAGTATGTCAGCGGTCGGTCCCAAAGATCCAAATACGCCATTTTCAAAACCGGAACCGCTCACAACCTTCTCGTCAGGGTGGCTCGCCATATAATCTTTTATCGCCGTCACATAATCGTCTATGCTCTCCTTATTTGCAAGGCTGACACCGTACACTATCTCAGTGGTGCTTGATATGTGTGCATGTCCCTCTGTCATTCCCGGTATCACAAGTCCTTTGTCATGTTCTATAACCTGTGTATTTTCGCCTGCATAGCGTTCTGCACCGACTCTGTCACCCACGTATATGATCTTTCCATCGGCGACCGCCATAGCCTGCGCCAGACTGCGTTTGCTGTCCGCCGTATAGATTTTTCCATACACTATAAGGTCTGCTGTCATCTTTGTCTCTTCATCCATTTGTCACGCCTCCTTGCCATATATGTCTTCGGAACATATTCTGTATTCCTGAGTTACCGCGCATCTGTCTTACGGAATTACTGTGCATCTATCTTGCGGATGTCTCTTATCTCCCTACGCTTTGATATAAACCTTCCAAGTGCCCCTGCAAGAAGGTAGATCACAACTATTCCAACTATCATCAGAGTTGATATGACATATACATTTGTGGTGATCTTGCCTCTGACCATTCCGTATACCTTGATAGGGAATGTGATATCCCCGGCTCCGGATACGAAGTAGCTGATTATTACATCATCTATCGAGAGTGTGATGGAAAGCAGCGCTCCGGATATGATTCCGGGTGTCAGCATTGGAATGGTTACTCGCTTTAACGTATGCCACTGATTTGCCCCGAGATCCATGGCTGCCTCCTCTATAGAGCTGTCAAAATTCGCAATTCGTGATCTCAGTGTGATGATGACAAATGGCAGGCAGAATGTAACGTGTGCGAACACCATGGTCGCAAATCCCATGGTCATGCCCATCTTGGAAAATGATGCAAGGGATGCAAGTCCTATAACAAGCTCCGGGATGACTATCGGCACGTACAGAAGTCCGTTGATAAACTTCTTGAGCTTGAACTCGTACCTGTAAAGTCCTATGGTTGCCAGGGTTCCAAGAACCACCGATATGACCATGGAAACTAACGCAAGCTCTATGGACAGCCAGAAGTTCTTCAAAAGAGAGTCTCCCTGGAACACCTCCAGATACCACTTGAGTGTGAATCCGTCAAACGCTATATTTGAATTGTTCTTGTTCAACGAGAACAGGATGATGACAAATACCGGCATGTACAGGAACAGATATACAAGTGCCATGAATATGATTGATCCCGCTCCCATCTTCTTCTTTTCTTTTCGTTTCATAGCCATCCCTCCTTATGCCAGATCGTCCAGATCTCCCACCTTGCTGTACGCCTTCAGCACAACCAGAGTGAAGATGATCAGAAGTACCGAGAACGCTGCGCCCAGCGGCCAGTTACGTGCCACAAGGAACTGGTTCTGTATCAGATTGCCAAGGTATGCCGCACTGCCGCCGCCCATGACATCCGATATAAAGAATGCTCCAAGGCTCGGTATGAATACCTGTATCGTTCCTGCAAATATTCCGGGGAGTGTCAACGGAAGTATGACCCTGACAAATGTTTTTATCTTCCTTGCCCCCAGATCGTATGACGCCTCAACCAGTGAATGGTCGAGCTTTGATATGCTGCTCTGCAGTGGAAGAACCATGAATGGGAAGAAGGTATATACCATTCCGAAGAGGACTGCCCCCTCCGAGTACATCATCTGCATCGGCTGGTCTATGATTCCTATCTTCATCAACAATGTATTTACAAAGCCGCTGTCTCTCAGTATATTTGACCATCCATTCAGTCTGATGAGTCCATTTACCCAGAATGGCAACATGATGAGAAGTGTGAGCATTCCGCGTATCTTGTCCGGCACCTTGCACAACATATAAGCAAATGGATAAGATATGATGAGGCATATCACGCTTGTCTCAAATGCCATGACAATCGACTTCCACATGACCGTCAGATACAGCGGATCAAATATCTTCTTATAACTGTCAATTGAGAACTTGCCGACAACTCCGCCATATGCCCCCTTTGTCATAAAACTTATGACCACAACATATATAAGTGGGATGAGAAGGAAAAACAACAGCCACAGAGATGTTGGGCCAACCATACACAATATCGGCAGAGTATTCCTTTTCTCCTTTTTCTTTTTTTCTTTCATAGCAAAGCCTCCTTGCATAGCCGAAACTTAATCCGGTTGTCGTTACACGCAGATATTTCTTATTTAAGAACTGCATCCTCTATGGCGTCGTACATCTTATCCTCCTTGGTGTGTATGACAACTGCCTTGTCCGGCTCCCAGTAAACTGATACCACCGTGCCATCAGGATATACCGTGGCATCAGGATGATTGTTGACCTTAACTTCCTTGCCGTTTGGCAGTTCCACTATAGTCTTAAGGACCGAACCAACATAGATCTGATCCTTGACGATTCCTTTCAGTGTAAATCCATCCACCGGCTTGTCTGACAGATGCGTATTTTCGGGACGTACAGATATATACACGATCTCTTCCTTAACAAATCCCTCGCCCTTCGCTCTGACCTTTCCATTCTCCATCGTAAGTCCAAGATCAGTGCCTGCTATGGTGTCCACATTTGCCTCGAATATGTTGGACTCTCCTATGAAACTGGCAACAAATTTGGTCTGTGGGTTCTCATATATCTCCTTTGCCGTACCGATCTGCTCGAAGTGTCCCTGATGCATGACAGCTATCCTGTCGCTCATGGTAAGCGCCTCCTCCTGATCATGGGTTACATACACAAACGTGATTCCCAGTTTCTTCTGCAGCCTCTTGAGCTCAACTTGCATCTGCTTTCTGAGTTTCAGATCAAGCGCTCCGAGCGGCTCATCAAGGAGAAGTACCTTCGGTGAATTGACCAGTGCCCTGGCAATTGCAACTCTCTGTTTCTGTCCACCTGACATCTGAGAGGGCTTTCTTTTCTCAAATCCGTGCAGCTGTACCAGATCAAGCATTTCCAGAACCTTTTTCTTTATCTCCTTCCTGTCCATCTTCTTCTCAACAAGACCAAATGCTATGTTGTCAAATACTGTCATGTGAGGGAAAAGCGCATAACTCTGAAACACCGTGTTGACATCCCTGTTGTACGGCGCCAGCTCTGTGACGTCCTTATCTTCTATATATACATTTCCCTCTGTGGGTGTCTCGAAACCTGCAATGATACGAAGTGTTGTAGTCTTGCCACATCCCGACGAACCAAGCAGCGTCAGGAATTCACCCTCGTATATGTCAAGGCTGATGGGTTTCAGCACCTGATTGTCGCCAAATGACTTTGTTATATTTTTAAGCTGTACTATTGCCTTTCTATCTTCCATCAGCAGCTCACCTCACTCTTTTCTAAAGTAATAATCAAAGTATCGATTCTCCATGTTCGCCTGTTCTTATCCGCATTACGTCATCAACATTTGTAATGAATATTTTTCCATCTCCAACCTGTCCGGTGGAGAGTTTCTCACATATCTCTGTGAGTATGTCATCCAGATCTTCGTCCAGTATTACTGTCATGACATACAGCTTTGGCAGGAGGTTGATCTCCATCCCAAGTTTCTTGAATTCTTCGCTGTAGCCTTTCTGGTGTCCGCAGCCCATGGCCGACATTACGGTAAGTCCGCTGTATTCATTCTTGCTGAGTATCTTCTTGAGTGGTTCAAGCTTCTCTGGTCTGATGATAAGTTCTATCTTCTTCATATCCATTCCTCCTTACAAATAAAAAAGAGAGCGGCGGAGTCATATTCCTATAAGCTCCTTTGCTCTCTTTCATGTGTTCTTGTTTTAATTTTCACTCATTGTAGAGTCTGGTATAATACCAAGGTCAATGTTTTTTGCTATTTCTTTAATTGTTTATTTTATTCGGCGAATATGGTTTATTTTGGTAACCGATGTTTGAATTGCCTTAATATTGTTAACCTGGTCTGGCACCTTCTGCCTGTAACCTTTCAGTTGGATTTTCCTAAGAAACCCCTTTTGCCGTACAAATGATACAAAATTTTCCTAGATAAAGGAATTTTACCCTAAACAGGATAATTTCCTTCGTTTTTATCCTTTTCTGCCAGTTTCCTTCCTGTTTACGAAAAAATTATCCCTGAGTGGACTTTTCTGTCCGTCCAGGGATAATCCAGACATCCAGCTTACCGATTTTCATCCGGCTAGCCAACCGGCTAACTTACTGAATTTCACCAGTCTGATCAGTTTCTACTTCTCCTCCTCATTCTTCAATACTATGGAATTTACTGCCTCTATGAGGTCGACTACACTGCTTCTGTCCACCAGAGCTACAGTTTTGCCATCCACCTGTGCCAGGCAGTTGCTGCCGTCATACCGGTAAAGAGCCAAGCTAACCTCTGATACGTTAGAATTATCAAAGTGAACCTTTAAACTGATCTCTTCTTTCTGGTCCGGAGTCTCATCAGTAAAGCTTGTCGCTTTGACTGATTCAAGTGCATCCAGCACATCTCCGATAACTATCTTTTCTTTATTATAATACCACGTCTTACCTGTACTCTGTGTATCTGTGTCAACCGTTGAATCATCATTTGATTTCTTCTTGTCACCATCGCCCTTGGATGTGAAAGAATAAGTCTCGCCGTCCAAAGTGACGTCCATTCCGGTTATGATTGAAGAATCCGCCCACATAAGC
>URJU01000050.1 GCA_900548315.1 uncultured Coprococcus sp.
GAGCCTTATCGTCGGCAGCGTCAGATGTGTATAAGAGACAGGTTGGAAGATACGATAAAACCATCGATGACATAGTATTGGAAGTTGTCTTTTGCAGCATGGACATATGGTTTATCCAGAGACCTGCAAGTAGGTGCGGACGAATCCGTGAGACATGTGAAATCTTGACCAAATTCATCTGTGTCGATAAGTCCCGGTGCCCAGAGGTCGTTCGACTGCTGTGGGTACGCGGAGAGGTCGACATTTGAAAATGTCTGATTGAAATCGCCTCCGGCTATCACATAGTTGCCAGCATTAGCTTCGGCCTGGAGTATATCGGCGAGCATCTGGGTCTGAGCTGCTTTGCCCTCGCCTGAGTCGTACGCCTCAAGATGGAGGTTCACTATGACAAGCTCTTTATCACAGCCATTAAGTGGGATCCTGGAGACTATCAGACAACGTTTCAGGTTGCAGAGTCTGATCGGATATGAAAATGGACATGGCAGTTTTATCCTGTTGGCACTGGATACTTCAAATGTGCTTAGAGTCATGATGCCTGATGTGACCTGACCGATGGGTGGTATAGGGTAAGGAACCATGAGCGTCTTGTAGTTGTATGCGTAGGAACTGCAGTAGCCGGGCAGTTCACTTTTTATTATTGCGGTTTCGTCTATCCTGTGGCTCCTGGATGATTTTTCATCAACTTCCTGAAGGAGCATGATGTCAGGTGACAGTTCGTTGAGCTTTGCAGTGATGGCGTCCATATTTGAACGGACCTGCTCTGTGGTAGACGTGTATACGTTGTCGCCGCCGTCCATGAAGAAGTCTGCATTTGCACCCAGAGAGCCATAGCCCAGATTCCAGGTCACTACAGACAGGTTGTCGCCGATGGAGAGGGAACAGGTATGACCAACGGAATTTCCTCCGATTATATCAAGAGATTCTGAATCTTTTGGTCTGTATTCTGTTGCGGTGAGTACACCGACAAATATTATTGCGAGGGCGATTATGGCGCCCAGTATCATGAGTGTTATTTTCAGTATTTTTTTTATTTTTTTCAATTTGATTTCCTCGTTTTTCGTAATAGCATATGTGTGTACTTAACGTAGCATTTATTTGAGCGTAAATCAACACCGGGCTTGATTCATTAGAAAAATAAATATATCGATATATAAAATTTGATTTTGAGTTTGAGCATTTGCTGTTGATATGTATAATTATAAGTGCAGAGTATATTCATTTGTCGGAACCAAAGTTCGGAATACATATCATGCATGGGTGTGCTGTGTATAAACTTGACTGACAGTATATGAGGGGAATTTATGATCAATTTTATAATTAAGGATATTATGGAGGTGGCAGGGTATCTGCCGATAGGGATCCTGTGTGGGATCTTGGTGGTTGTACTATATGTCATTTGAATTTTGTGCTTAGAGAGAAAAAATAGAAAGAAGAATAGACTGAGCGTTCATGTGAGGAATTCCGTTGTATGGTTTATTCTAAGTGTTTACATTGCGGTTATGTCTGTCACGGTATTTCTCTCGAGAGAACCGGGATCACGACAGGGAATAGATATGACATTGTTTGGCACATGGGGGATAACACCTCAGGCACATGCATTTGTCATAGAAAATGTTCTGTTGTTTGTTCCGTTTGGAATACTGTACCCGTTTGCAGTGACTCCCACAGGCAGAACAAACGATGACACTCACAGCCGTGGCAGAATTGCCAGTAGATTTACAGTTTTATTAGGATTTATCATCAGCGTGGGTATAGAGACAGTCCAGTTTCTAACGGAGCGGGGATATTGCCAGCTTGATGATATTGTGATGAATACGCTGGGAAGTCTGGTGGGATATATGATATTTCTGGTTATTGACAGGATATTTAGAGGAAATGATTCAGATGAAATGACAAGAAGTTAGATATGATCTGATAAAAGGTCCTGTCCAGCTTAGAGTTAGTGACGCAATATTGTTTATTTTAAAATATTGCAATGGACATGTAAGAAGACTGGGGTACAATTATAAAAAAAGACTAGGAGGAACAGCAAATGCCATGTACAACGATATTAGTGGGAAAGGCCGCATCCTATGACGGTTCTACGATAATAGCTAGAAATGATGATTCAGGAGCGGGCTCGTATACACCGAAAAAGTATGCTGTGGTGCATCCGGAGGAACAGCCGAGACTCTATAAATCGGTCATATCTCATGTGGAGATAAAGCTTCCTGGTGATCCGATGAGGTATACTTGCGTGCCAAATGCTTTAAAGGGTGAGGGAATCTGGGCAGCCAGTGGGGTAAATGCAGCAAATGTGGCAATGACTGCAACTGAGACTATAACCTCGAATCCCAGGGTACTCGGGGCGGATCCCCTTGTGTGTTATGAGCCGGCAGATGGTGATAAGCCCGAGAGGGCAGGTGGAATAGGCGAGGAGGACATCGTGACTATCACGCTTCCATATATAAAAAGTGCCCGGGAGGGGGTGATTCGTCTTGGAAGTCTGCTTGAACAGTACGGAACTTATGAGATGAATGGAGTAGCATTCCAGGATGTGGATGAGATTTGGTGGCTTGAGACCATTGGCGGACATCACTGGATCGCGAGGAAGGTTCCTGATGATGTGTATGTTGTCATGCCAAACCAGTTCGGTATGGATGAATTTGACTTGGCGGATGCACTTGGGGCGCAGAACGAATTTATGTGTTCAGCGGATCTTCCGGAATTTATAGAGAAATATCATCTGGATGTGGAGAATATGGAGGACAAAGTCTGCCCACGAGACATATTTGGCAGTCATGACGATGCTGATCATGTTTATAATACGCCGAGAGCGTGGTTCATGGAGAGGACACTTAATCCGAATTCCGCTGTCTGGGATGGCCCGGATGCGGACTTTACTCCGGTGTCGGACGATATTCCGTGGTGTATGATACCGGAGAAGAAGATAACTATGGAGGACGTGAAGTATGTCCTGTCCTCACATTATCAGGGCACTCTGTATGATCCATATGGAAATTACGGCGACAAGAGCCTTCGAGGTGCATACAGGTCAATCGGAGTGAACAGAACGGATTTTATGTCGGCGATCCAGATCAGGCCGTATGTGGATGAGGACAGCAGTGCCATCCAGTGGCTGGCATTTGCATCAAATGCATTTAATGTCATGGTGCCATTTTACACAAATGTTGACGAGGTGCCGGAGTATTTTGCAAATACATCTGCTGACGTGTCCACGAACAACTTCTACTGGACAAGCCGTATGATCGCGGCGATGGCGGATGCATCGTATGCGAAATCGGTGTTCCATATTGAGAGATATGACGAGAGGGTCATGTCCAAGGCACATGAGATCATATACAGGTATGATGATCGTCTCGGAGCTGATAGGGATGTGCAGACAGATGCTGTCAGTAAGTTGGGGCAGAAACTCAGGCAGCAGGCAAACCGGGAGACTGCCGATATGGTAAGGCAGGCGGCAAGTGACACTCTTGGAAAGGTGCTTTATGAGCTGAGCAATCAGATGAAAAATTCATACTCCAGATCTGATGCATAGTTGAAGTTTGTATGGCGCAGTTTGAGTGGTGAATTTTCAGCTGGTGATATACGCCCCACAGTCAGTTGTGAGTTTCTCTGTACCGGCTTGGTGTCACGCCGTATTTTTTCTTGAACATCCTGTTGAAATATGACAGGTTGAAGAATCCGCAGTTTTCTGCTACAGACAGCACACTCTCATCATTTGTTGATAGGAGTCTTGCGGCAACATTCAGTCTGAAGTCGTTCAGATATGACACAAATGACACCCCCATGGTGTTTTTAAAAAATCGCATAAAATGGGATTCTGAGAATCCACAGTAGGAGGCTATGTCTGTGATGGATATGGCCTCTTTGTAGTTTTCATCTATATATGAGAGGATGAGCTTGGTTCTTTCAAGATCTCTGGCGCGGCTCTTTCTGTCTGCTTCATCCCTGACCGTGGAGTTGGTGAACAGAATGTAGAAAAATTCAAAGTAACATCCCTTTAGAGCCAGATGATATCCTTTGGGAGTTTCGGAGCAAAGCTTATCCACTCGGTTCAGGCACGAGGAAAGCTGTGGGTACAATGGATCATCCCTGTCGTAGATGCTCTTTATGTCCACATCGCCTGCCAGAAGCGGCAAGAAAAATTCGCTGTCCAGTGAGTCGTGATTCTTTGACCTGAACATGTCAACGGAGAACAGGATATTTTCGTATTCCATGGAGTAGCCCTCGTGCTGAGAAATACCGTGGATGTGTCCGGGCAAGATGATGATGATGTCACCTTCCTCCACGTAATGCGTGGTGAAATCTACAGTAACATTTCCTTTTCCTTTTTTAATATAGATTATTTCCATAAACTCGTGCCAGTGCAGCGACACCGAATTGAAGTCCAACGGTATAGAACACAGATACGTATTATATGGAAACATCGGATCTGCGTGAGTCTTATTCTCCAACAGGTTTTCATATTCCAGACTGTTCATTTTACATAATCCTCCACTTCGTCAAGGGGGGTCAGGTACCTCCGTCCCCCAAAGGCATTAAAAACGAGGATTTTCGGCTACATCCCCCAAATGGGTCAGGTACCTCCGTCCCCAGGTTGATAGATGATAGGATTGTACAATTAATTGCCTGTATAATGCAAGCAAAAAAGGTGGAATGCTAATAAAATACAAATCATAACAGGGACTGTTCAGGAGGTATCATATATGAATAAGGCGTTGGAGCGTGGCGCAGGAATACTCCTGCCGATAAGCAGCCTCCCATCACCGTACGGAATTGGAACCATGGGAAGAGATGCTTATGATTTTGTTGATATGTTGAAAAGAGCAGGGCAGAAGTACTGGCAGGTACTTCCAATCGGACCTACAAGTTTCGGTGACAGCCCATATCAGTCATTTTCAGCATTTGCGGGCAATCCGTATTTTATTGATCTGGATACATTGATAGAGGAAGGACTTCTCAAGAAAGAGGAGGTAGAATCCTACAAATGGGCTGACAGTGATGACAAGATCGACTACGCCAGAATATACAGGCAGAGATTTGAGGTCCTCAGAAAGGCATTTGGCAGATCAGGGCATAAAGGCAGCAGGGATTATACAGATTTCATAGAGAAAAATGAACAGTGGATAGATGACTATGCGCTGTATATGGCGATCAAGGCTGATCATAACAACAGAGAATGGCTTGCGTGGGAACCGGCGATCAAGAAGAGAAAGCTGGAGGCTATGGCAGCTTATAAGGAAAAACTTGCGGATGATGTGGAATTCTACAAATTCCTTCAGTTCAAGTTCTACCAACAATGGACGCCATTAAAAGAGTACGCAAACAGAAATGGAATAAGCATCATCGGAGACATTCCGATCTATGTGGCACTGGACAGTGCAGATGTGTGGGCGAACACGGATCAGTTCCAGCTTTCTGGAAGTCTTGCACCGTCAGTTGTGGCAGGGTGTCCACCGGACATGTTCTCAAGCTACGGACAGAAGTGGGGTAACCCGATCTACGACTGGGATGTCATGGAGAAGGATGATTTCGCATGGTGGAAGAAGAGAATTGCTGCATCTGCAAAGCTCTATGATGTGATCCGTATAGATCACTTTATCGGGATAGTCAGATACTACAGCATTCCGGCAAATGGAGAGCCGAAGGACGGCTACTACAGACAGGGACCGGGAAAGAAACTCATCGATGCTATAGACAGTGCCATAGGTTCATCCAAGGTTATAGCTGAGGATCTCGGCGTGGTCGTGCCAGAGGTTCAGAAACTGGTGAAGGAATCTGGTTATCCGGGCATGAAGGTGTTGGAATTTGCATTTGATGGCAATACGGCAAATGAATATCTGCCACACAATCACGCAAAGAACTACGTAGCGTATATCGGAACCCACGATAATGATATGCTGAAAAGCTATATCAGCGGACAGAGTGAGGAGCTTCAGGAATATATGATGAAGTACCTCATGGCGAACAGCTTGGATGATGTGGCAGAGAAGATGATACATGCACTTTACATGAGTTCAGCGGACACGGTAATACTTCAGATGCAGGATATTCTGGGCAAGGACAACAGCGCCAGAATGAACTACCCATCAACGCTTGGCGGCAACTGGAAGTGGCGGCTTACCAAGGGAGTAACATGGGAATTTACACAGGAACATATAGATAAATTAAGGGATCTCACCAGACTGTATGGAAGAAACAGGGTGAAGACGTATATTTGTAAGGAGGATATTATGTTAAAGGATATTTGCATGGAGAAATACAACAAGGAGATCAAGAATTGTACAAATGAGGAGATATACTTCGCACTCCTTGATATGACAAAGAAGCTCGCAGACGGAAAGGTTTCAGAGGAGGGACAGAAGAAAGTGTATTACATCTCAGCAGAGTTCCTCATTGGAAAGCTTCTCTCAAACAACCTCATCAACCTTGGTGTATTTGACGAGGTTAAGCAGGTGCTCGCTGAGAATGGCAAGAGCATATACGACATAGAGGAGGTTGAACCGGAGCCATCACTTGGAAATGGCGGTCTTGGAAGACTTGCAGCATGTTTCCTCGACTCCATGGCAACCCTCGGACTTCACGGAGATGGAATTGGACTTAATTACCACATGGGTCTGTTCAAGCAGGTATTTGAGAACAATTACCAGAAGGAGACTGCAAATCCTTGGATTGAGGCAGACAGCTGGCTCGAGAAGACAGACGTTACCAACACGATCACATTTGGCAATCTGAAAGTCCAGTCAAGAATGTACGATATAGATGTAACTGGATACGATAATAGAACAAATAAGCTCCACCTCTTTGATATAGAGAGCGTTGACGAGTCCATCATGGAGCCGGACGGAATTAACTTCGACAAGACAGACATTGCAAAGAACCTGACACTCTGCCTGTATCCTGATGACAGCGATGAGGCTGGAAATCTTCTCCGTATCTACCAGCAGTATTTCATGGTGGCAAATGGTGCAAAGCTCATCCTTGATGAGGCTAAGGCAAAGGGTTCAAATCTTCATGACCTGGCAGATTATGCAGCAGTTCAGATCAATGATACACACCCTTCAATGGTGATCCCTGAGTTCATCAGACTTCTTACCGCTGAGGGAATATCATTTGACGAGGCTACAGAGATCGTGACAGAGGTGTGCGCATACACTAACCACACTATCCTCGCAGAAGCTCTTGAGAAATGGCCGCTTGCTTACCTTGAGAAGGTTGTTCCACAGCTTGTTCCTATCATCAAGAAACTGGACGAGAAGGTTCGCAACAGATATAAGGATGAGAGCGTATACATCATCGACAAGGATCAGAGAGTGCACATGGCGCACATCGATATCCACTACAGTCATAGCGTAAATGGTGTTGCATACCTTCACACAGAGATCCTCAAGGATTCTGAGCTGAACAACTTCTACAAGATTTATCCTGAGAAGTTCAACAACAAGACAAATGGTATCACATTCAGAAGATGGCTCCTCCACTGCAACGAGCAGCTTGCAGCATATATCACAGAGCTCATCGGTGACGGATACAAGAAGGATGCAGAGAAACTGAATGACCTCGCTAAGTTCTATGATGATGATGCAGTCCTTGGCAAGATCATGGATATCAAGAAACAGAACAAGCTCGTTCTCAAGGATTACCTTAAGGAGACACAGAACATTGACATAGATGAGAATTCTATCTTTGATATACAGGTTAAGAGACTTCATGAGTACAAGCGTCAGCAGATGAATGCACTCTGGGTTATCCACAAGTACTTCGATATCAAGGCAGGAAATCTTCCAAAGACTCCTGTGACTGTAATATTTGGCGCAAAGGCAGCTCCTGCATACACCATCGCAAAGGATATCATCCATCTCATTCTCTGCCTGCAGCAGCTCATCGATAATGACCCAGAGGTAAGTCCATACCTCAAGGTTGTCATGATCGAGAACTACAATGTGTCAAAGGCAGCAAAGATCATACCTGCATGTGACATTTCAGAGCAGATCTCACTTGCATCAAAGGAGGCATCAGGTACCGGAAACATGAAGTTCATGCTGAACGGCGCGCTTACACTTGGTACAAGAGATGGTGCAAATGTTGAGATTGGAGAGCTTGTCGGCGAGGATAACATTTACTTCTTCGGCGAATCAAGCGAGGCGGTCATCGACCACTATGCAAAGGCTGATTATGTGTCAAAGGATTACTACGAGCAGCCTGAGATCAAGAAACTTGTTGATTTTATCGTGAGCGATGAACTCCTTGAGATCGGACAGAAGGAAAGTCTTGAGAGACTTCACAACGAACTTATCGTTAAGGACTGGTTCATGACACTCCTGGATGTTGAGGATTATATCAAGACCAAGGAAGGCGTACTTGCAGATTACGAGGATCGCAAGACTTGGGCAAAGAAAGCACTTGTCAACATAAGCAAGGCTGGATTCTTCTCATCAGACAGAACAATCGCTGAGTACAACAAGGACATTTGGAGATTATAATATAAAACTTAGTTTATTTCACAGCAGGGGACGGAGGGGACAGGCACCTCCGTCCCCTTTTTAGCCAATTTCACGTGGTTTTTGACAAAAACCCCGAAAGGGGTCAGGTACCTCCGTCCCCATTTGATTTAGGTTTTGGTGGCGAACAGGAAGTAAGTCGGTTATAATTAAATATACTAAAGTTGTAATGTAATGCGAAAACAGTTCACATCAAGAAAAAGGAAGGCAGTGGAGAGATGTATAGAATACTGATCGTTGATGATGAGAGAATAGAGAGAAATGGGATAAGATTCCTTCTGAAAAAGCTGAATATGGAATTTGATATCGACGAGGCAGTAAACGGTCTTGATGCATTGGAGAAGATACGTCAGGAGGATTATGATATCCTTCTCACCGATGTGAAGATGCCATTCATGGACGGTATAGAACTCATTGACAATGTGGTAAATGAGAAGAAGAAAATGAGATGTGTGATATTCAGCGGCTGCAATGAATTTGACTATGCTAAGAGAGCAATAAGGCTGGGGGTTGTGGATTATATACTGAAACCAGTCGATCCGAAGGAGTTTAAGGAGACGCTGGAGAAGGTTGTAGATGAACTTGAGGCGGCTAAAGCCTCGGATGAACTAAAGAGCAAGAGTATGGAATTCCTATATGAGCACGCTCTATATATGCTTGTAAATGGCGAAGATATAGAGAGTATACGCAGAGAGTACAACGGTCTGAACCTGAATTTCGCCAGATTTAAGAGGATTTTGCTGGTTGAATTTAATCACGATTTCTTTGGAAGACGAGATGTGGATTTCAAGAAAAATGAGAAGATAATGTCACTTGGAATACAGAGATACCTCAATCTGAATCAACAGCAGGAACTTATTTTCCTGGGCGAAGAGACAGATGCGGTTTACACGGCCCAGGAGCTCGCCAAAATAATTAAAAGTGATTACGATGAGGAATGTTTTATAGCAGTTTCATCGGATATAGAGAACCCTGAGGACATGAAACAGAAGGTTGATGAACTTGATGAGCTTATGGACAATAAGTTTTATCATCCGGAGATAAAGGTGTTCTACCCAAATATGGAGAGTGATTCATCAGGAATGATCCAGTTTGATGATGACACTCTCATGAAACAGATGAAACAGGATATCAAGATGAAGGATGTGGAGGCACTCAGGGAACATTTTGACAAATTCTGTGAAAAGTACAGGCACAAGAATGAGTGCTCACAGATATATATAAAGTTTCTCTACTCAAATCTTTTAAAGGACATATACGGCAGTATAGACGGGACCAGTGAGGCGGATCTTAACAAGGATGTTGAAAAGATGTATATGACGACGGATTTTCAGAGTCTTACAGGTCTTGTCGAGGTTGCGATAGACAGACTCGCGGCCTGCTTTGAGGACAAGAGTCAGACCGGACATAAGGAAGTGGAGATAGTAAAGCAGTATATTTACAGGAATTACGGGAGCGAGCTTGGCATAGATATGCTTGCGGATATGGTATATCTTGCCCCAAGTTATCTCAGCACCGTGTTTAAGAAAGAGACGGGACAGAACCTGAGCAAATTTATCAAGTCATACAGAATGGAGCGGGCAAGGGATATGCTTGAGAATAGTATGGCAAAGATTGTAGATATAGGTGCGATGTGTGGTTATCAGAATGTGTCCTACTTTTGCTCGAGTTTCAGGGAGTTTTATGGAGTGAGCCCTCAAAAATTCAGGGAGAGCGGTGTTGCAGGCGGTGAGTAGACATATAGCAGACTTGGAAAAGGGCGATTGCAGAACTCGTTAAGCAGGGGGATCGTAGATGAACAAAGGTGGAGTCAAGAAGAGATTTCGTGATATGAAGCTGACAGGCAAAATGGTTGTTATTTATCTGCTGGCCGGACTTATGCCTGTTATGATAATACTGGGTATAACATATATGGAGATGAAAAAGATCCTGTGGGACCGGGAGACAACGATCTTGGAATCTTATGTCAGCCAGACCACGGATTCCATGGACAATGAATTGGAGATATACAACAATCTCTCTAAATATATATCGTATAACCAGTCGATTGCAAAGATACTGAGCTCGGATCAGTCGGCATATCAGAATTATGAGCAGTTCAGTACGGTGATCGATCCTCTGCTGGCGTCGATCATGTATTTCCATGAGGATGTAAATCAGGTCACGATATATACTGATGCCAGTGACGTAAAACATGGGTCAACGGTTGCACCGCTAAAAGATCTGGAGGACGGAAAGCATGCATATAATGATCTGGATAACAATATACACTGGCATATTGACCTAGAAAGCCGCACTGCATTTTCAGTCAGCAGGATGGCTATGCTGGAACAGAAAGGTGCCAAGGGCGTTTTGTATGTAGGCGTGGATTATGACAGTGTATTTCAACCGTTTTATACAGAGACAATGTTTGATAATTATGGGCTTATCATAGAGGATGAGTATGGCCATATGATATTCAATAAGAATACATTTGCTGATGAGCAGTCAGCATATGAATTGGATGTGGACAAATTCGATGTTTTTAGAGAGAAGGATAATTCAGGGTATCAGTTTATAGATAAGACATCCAAAGCGACAGGCTGGAACATATGTGTATACAAACCGAACAGACTTATAATCTCATCGGTTCGTCCGATACTTATAATAGCGGTGGCGGCACTTCTGGTAAGTATGCTCGCAGGTATATTATGTATAAATATGGTATCAGAATTTATAACGAAGCGAATCAAAAATCTTCAGAAGACGATGAAGGCCACCGAGACAGGAAATCTGGGCATGGTTATAGAAAATGACAGTACAGATGAGATCGGTGATCTTATAAATGGCTATAACAGCATGAGTAAGCGCCTTGATGAGACTGTCAATGAGGTATATCAGAGCAAGATCAAGGAGAAAGAATACGAGATGAGGGCACTTCAGGCCCAGATCAATCCGCATTTCCTGTACAATTCTCTGTCTATGATCAATTGGAAAGCCCTTGAGGCGGAGCAGGAAGACATAAGCCGGATCACCTTGTCTCTGTCCACATTCTACAGGACAGCCCTGAACAAAGGAAAAAACATCCTGCTTGTCAAAGATGAGATAGCAAATATCAAGTCGTATCTTGATATCCAGCTTGCCATGCATGACAACAGCTTTGATGTGGTGTACGACATAGATGACAGTATCTTAAAATACGAAACATTGAATCTGATACTCCAGCCGCTGCTTGAAAACGCGATAGGGCATGGAATTGACGTCAAGACTGACGGCAGAGGAGAGATACGCATAGAGGGAAAGGAGAATGGAGATTTCATTGACTTTACCGTATCTGACAACGGTGTCGGAATGACAAAGACCCAGGCCGCCCTGATCCTGTCTAAGTCGTCCAATGGCTACGGTGTGTCAAATGTAAACGAGAGGCTTAAACTCTACTACGGAGAACAGTATGCAGTAAAAATAGACAGCACTCCGGGAGTCGGCACGAAAGTAATGCTACACTTCCCAAAGAGAGTAGAAAACTAGAAAATCATACAAAAATACAAAGAGTGGATGTACCTTTTGAAGCTTATTAAAGCTCAAAAGGTACATTTTTTTCATACTTTATAATAACAAAACCAGTTATCGGCGAAAAATAAAACCTGTCTCTTATACACATCTGACGCTGCCGACGATAAGGC
>URJU01000051.1 GCA_900548315.1 uncultured Coprococcus sp.
TCTCTGTATAGTATATAAATTTTTAAATCAATGGATTTATTCTATTTAATGGCAAACCATCCTTCGATAATTCCCAATTCTGCATTAACTCATCTTGATGAATGACACACCATGCAAGTATGAGCTTTAACTGTCTTGAAGGCAATGCACCCTTTATAACCCGTGCTTCATTTATATCTATTATAGCTTTATTTCCGTTATATTCTGCATGAAAATGTGGTGGATTATGATCATCATAATACATAGTTATTCTGATTCCATAAAACAGTGATATTTCTGGCATACTATCAACCTCCAATTATTATTTATAATATTATACTATATCATTCCAGGGCTATTCAATAACTATCATTACTATATCAAAAGATAACTTAAGTAAATTTAGTCTTCTCTAGTTATTTTTTTCTAACCATATTGGCACAAGCACTTATAAATTTGAATACAAAAAGCGCCAGCACATAAACCTTGGGATATATCCAATATTAAGCGGACATACCACCATTGCAAATGCGCCAGCGTCTTATTTACTCTATATACATTTTAATTCAGATCTTTATACATTGATCTCCGCAGTAACACCGAGGATATCCTTGTTCTCATCGAGAATAGGCTGAATGACCTCTGCAAGGAACTCTCTTGTCTGCTCAGGAGCACGACCTACGAAGTTCTTTGGCTCAAGGATAGATACGATCTCCTCCTTTGTCATACCAAAGTCAGGGTCTGCTGCGATACGGTCAACGAGATCATTCTCTTTTCCAAACTTCTTGACCTGCTCGCCTGCAAGCATTGAGTACTCTCTGATCTTCTCATGAAGCTCCTGACGGTTGCCGCCACGCTTAACAGCATCCATCATGATATTCTCTGTTGCCATGAATGGAATCTCCTTCATGAAGCACTGGTAGATAACCTTGTCATATACCACAAGACCATCTACAACATTCAGGTACAGATCAAGGATTCCGTCAACTGCAAGGAATGCCTCCGGAACTGAGATACGCTTATTTGCTGAGTCATCCAGTGTTCTCTCAAACCACTGTGTTGCGGCTGTGATAGCAGGATTGAATGCGTCGCACATTACATAATTGGCAAGTGATGCTATTCTCTCACTTCTCATTGGGTTTCTCTTGTATGCCATAGCTGATGAACCGATCTGGTTCTTCTCAAATGGCTCCTCTATCTGCTTTAAGTGCTGGAGAAGTCTGATATCATTTGAGAACTTGTGTGCACTCTGTGCGATGCCTGAGAGCACATTAAGAACTCTTGAGTCGACCTTTCTTGAATATGTCTGGCCTGATACAGGATAGCACTCAGCAAATCCCATCTTCTCAGCAATCTTTCCATCTATCTTTCTCACTGTCTCGTGATCTCCTCCGAAGAGCTCAAGGAAACTTGCCTGTGTTCCAGTTGTTCCCTTTGATCCGAGAAGTTTCTGCTGGCTGATCATGTACTCTATATCAGAGAGGTCAAGGAGCAGCTCCTGCATCCAGAGTGTTGCACGCTTGCCGACTGTCGTTGGCTGTGCAGGCTGGAAATGTGTAAATGCAAGAGTTGGAAGATCCTTGTACTGATCTGCGAACTTTGCCAGCTCATTTATAACATTGATGAGTTTCTTTCTGACAAGCTTTAATGCCTCTGTCATAACGATAACGTCTGTGTTATCGCCTACATAGCAGCTTGTTGCTCCAAGGTGGATTATTCCTGCTGCCTTAGGGCACTGAACACCGTATGCATATACGTGGCTCATTACGTCGTGACGAACCAGCTTTTCTCTCTCTCTGGCAACATCGTAGTTGATGTCATCAGCGTGAGCCTTGAGCTCCTCGATCTGCTCATCTGTGATTCTTGGATTGCCGTTCTCGTCCTTGAGACCAAGCTCCTTCTCTGTCTCAGCAAGAGCTATCCACAGCTTTCTCCATGTCTTAAACTTCATATCAGGTGAGAAAATATACTGCATTTCCTTACTAGCGTATCTTTCACACAGTGGGCTTTCGTACTTGTCCTTACTCATGTCTTTACCTCTTTCTTCCTGTAGTCTCCCGCATTTGCCAGCTGACAAATGCTTTTATATCTTATCACACAACTATTATACATGGGTTTCAGATTATTTCCATGCTTTTTTTGCATAAACCAGAAATTCGGAATCAATATCCGCTTTTTCCGCTGATATGATTCCGAATTTTTACTTTATTGTCTTGCGACAAGTGTGCACTTTCGTGCGCTATCACCAGGACTCCTCCCGCTTACGCGGGCCCCTCCTCATGATATAATGTGAGACTCCGAGCCTCTCTTGAAGTCTTCGTGGTCGCCTCTGATGTCCTCTGTAGGCGGTTTCATAGGATATTGGCCACTGAAGCATCCGTGGCAGTACTGTCTTCCGCCTGAGAGCTCAGGAAGCCTTTCCATCTTCAGGTACGCCAGAGAATCGGCACCTATGATCTTGCATATATCATCTACAGACCTGTTGTATGCTATGAGCTGCTCTCTGTCCGGAATATCAGTTCCAAAGTAGCATGGATACAGGAATGGAGGTGAACTGATCCTTACATGGACCTCAGTTGCTCCTGCCTCCCTGAGCATGCCAACTATTCTGTCACTCGTAGTTCCACGAACTATAGAGTCATCTATCATTATGACACGCTTGCCATTTACAGCCTCCTTAAGGACGTTCAGCTTGACACGCACACTGGACTCTCTCTGGCTCTGCTGTGGCTTTATGAATGTTCTTCCCACGTATCCATTCTTGACAAATGCCGTTCCATATGGAATACCCGATTCAAGTGAGTACCCCATAGCCGCCGCATTTCCCGATTCAGGAACGCCAACTACCACATCAGCGTCAACCGGGCTGTCCTTTGCAAGGCATCTTCCGGCTGTGATACGCGAATCGTACACAGACATTCCATCTATGACTGAATCAAGTCTCGCAAAGTATATATACTCAAATATACATCTTGCATGCTGCTCCTGGCACATGTTCTTGTACGACTGGATTCCGTACTCAGGTGATATGGTAACAACCTCTCCGGGCTCCACATCCCTGACAAATTCAGCCCCTATGGTATCGAGAGCGCAGCTCTCAGATGCCAGTATGTATGCATTATCACGCTTTCCTATACAAAGCGGTCTGAAACCAAATGGGTCTCTGGCTCCGATAAGTTTTCTAGGGCTCATGATAACAAGTGAATATGATCCCCTTACTTTCTTGAGAGCTCTTGTGACAGCCTCCTCAACGGAACCGCACTTAACTCTCTCCCTGGCTATATGGTAAGCTATTACCTCAGAATCAATTGTAGTCTGGAATATAGCGCCTGTGAGTTCCAGCTCTCGTCTAAGCTCAGGAGCATTTACCAGATTGCCGTTATGGGCAAGTCCCAGAGTTCCCTTTACATAATTGAGAACCAGTGGCTGTGCATTCTCTATAGTGCTGGCACCGGCTGTAGAATATCTCACATGACCCACACCGATATTTCCCTTTAGCTTGCTCAGTGAATCAGGTGTGTACACCTCATTCACAAGACCCATGCCCTTTAAGGAGCTGACCTTGCCCTTAGGACCGGCAGTGTCTGACACCGCTATACCGCAGCTCTCCTGCCCACGGTGCTGCAATGCAAACAGACCATAGTAGATCGTGTTCGCCACATCATTTCCATCGAAATCATAGATACCGAAGACTCCGCACTCCTCGTGCATCTCGTCCCCGTCGTAATAATGGGATCTTAAACATTCGTTCATAAATATATGCCTCTCATGTTATCTTATTGTAACTGTCACGGCCACATATTTCTCATTGTAAGTCTGGTGACAGTCATATCTTTCGCCACATAAAACTTTATCTGTTTTGCCACAACATGTCAACAGATAAATTCTATCATTTTCAGGTTGATACCCTACTTTTTTCATGCATTTTCACCAACAACAGTGTATTTCTCAAGTATTCGGCTATTTGAACTTGAGAATATCCATATAACACATCCTTGCTAACCTGCGCAAATACAACGCACATCTGCTTTCTTTTTACTGTAATAATTCATGCACCCAGAGTGAAATTTTCCTAAATCGCGTAAAAAAAGTTCTTAAGCTACAATTTCTAAAGGAATTGTAGCTTAAGAACCTAATATTACATATTCAGGATAATTACTCAGCAGCGTATCCCTTCGCCTTTATGAGATCTACCATCTTGTATACATACTTCTCACACAGCTCATCCGTGGCTGCCTCGACCATAACTCTGATGACAGGCTCTGTACCGCTCTGTCTGAGAAGAAGTCTTCCGTCGTCTCCAAGCTCTGCTGCTATCTCATCGTTCAATTTCAGCACATCAGCATCGTTCATGACTGCATCCTTGCTTGAAACTTTGACATTCACAAGGAGCTGTGGATATATCGTCAGGCTATTGAACAGCTCTGAGAGCTTTACCTTACGACCTAGTATCGTCTCCATGATCATCAGTGAGGTGAGGACTCCGTCACCTGTTGTTGCATATTTAGAAAAAATGATATGACCTGACTGCTCACCGCCGATGGAATGTCCGTGCTCCATCATATTCTCGAACACATACTTGTCGCCGACTGCTGTCTTCTCATAGTTGATGCCCTTCTTGTCAAGTGCCTTGTAAAGTCCAAGATTGGACATGATAGTTGTAACGATCGTATTGTTGTTCAGTTCGCCCTTATCCTTCAGGTAACGGCCACAGACATAGAGGATCTTGTCTCCGTCCACGATCTCGCCCTTATCGTCTACTGCAAGACATCTGTCCGCATCACCATCAAATGCAAATCCCACATCAAGTCCCTTCTCCTTGACAAATGCCTGAAGCTTATCAATGTGTGTTGAACCGCAGTCCGTGTTGATGTTTGTTCCATTCGGTTCATTGTTGATGACATATGTCTTTGCTCCGAGAGCGTCATACACTGACTTTGCAACCAGATATGATGCACCATTTGCACAGTCAAGACCGATCCTCATTCCCTTAAAAGGTCTGGTAGGAATCGTGAGGAGGTAGCCTATATATCTGTTTCTTCCCATGGTGTAATCGGTAGTCTTACCGATGCTGTCCTTCTTTGCAAATGGTATCTCGCCGAGCTCTCCGTCTATATACTTCTCTATCTCATTCTCTATAGCTGCCTCAAGCTTATAGCCCTGACCGTTGATGACTTTTATACCATTGTCATAGTAAGGGTTGTGGCTGGCTGAGATCATGATGCCACAGTCAAAATCACCTGTGCGGACTATATAAGACACACTAGGTGTAGGTGTTACATGCATCAGGTATACATCTGCTCCGCTGGCAGTAAGTCCCGCAACCAGGGAATACTCGAACATGTAGCTTGAAAGTCTCGTATCCTTTCCGATAACGACATGAGCCTTTCCATCCTCATGCTGCTTGCCATAGTAGTAGCCAAGGTATCTTCCAACCTTATAAGCATGCTCCACTGTAAGGTCTACATTTGCCTCGCCTCTGAATCCATCTGTTCCAAAATATTTACCCATTGTAAAATCCTCGATTCTATTATTCTATAACCTCATCCTGCTCGCTTTCCTGAACGACCAGAAGATCTATCGCTCTCCTGTGGATGTGTATCTTGGTCTCCTTATATTCTCCGCCGAACTCACCGTCGCATGTCCATGCAACCGGATCCTCTGCATCGAACTTGACCCTGTGAGCCCTGAATGAAACCATGCTCTTCTCATTCACATCTCCCGTAAGAAGTGCCCTTACAACTCTCTCCAGATCAGCTGGCGTCTTCATTGTCCTTATCAGTACTCCCTCAAAAAGTCCGTCATCGAACTCAACGCCTTTTCGGGTTATACTCTTAAATCCTCCTACGGATATCGAGTTAGACACCATACCGAATATGAACTCGCCTTCCTGCTCGTCCCCGTCTATTGTAACCTTCATCTTGTAAGATGGTACATTTGCCAGACTTTTTATCCCCTGCAATACATATGCCGCATGCCCAAATATATTCTTCATATTCTGCGGCGTTGCATATGATGTATCTGAGAACATTCCAAAAGCTGCGACATAAACAAAGTTCTTGTCGTTCAGACTTCCTATATCTATGGAGAACGGCTCTGCCTTCACTATCATCTCAGCCGCCTCAACCGTCTCTCTCGGTATGTCCATGCTCCTTGCAAAGTCATTGGTGGAGCCACACGGAATATATCCAAGTGGAACCTTTATCCCGCTCTTCATATATCCTGTAACTGTGTTGCCCAGGGTTCCGTCGCCCCCCGCACATACGATCACATCGTAGTTTGCGCCTTCCTCCTGAACAATTCTCTCTGCGTCATCTGCCGATTTCGTAAGATATGTCCTGACCGCGTAATCGTTGTTGCAGAACACTTCCAGCACATCCACCAAAGAATTCTTCAGAGTAGTCCTACCCGCTTTGGGATTCATGATGAACAGCATATTCTTCATACTTTCAATAACACAACCTTTCCGTTTGATACTGCTTATTTACTTGTGTTCCTCCTTGTACTTCATGTACAGATCATACCCCTTCTTGCGGAGCTTGCATGATGGACAATGTCCGCAGCCCTCGCCCTTGATGCCATTGTAACATGTAAGTGTCATATCTCTGATGACATCCAGTCCACCCAGCTCATCTGCCATCTTCCATGTCTCCATCTTATCGATCCACATCAATGGTGTTATTATATCAAACTCGTAGTCCATTGCAAGGTTAAGTGTTGTATTTAACGATTTGATAAATATATCCCTGCAGTCAGGGTATCCTGAGAAGTCGCTCTGGGACACTCCTGTTATTATATCAGATATTCCCCTCTGTTTGGCAAATATTGCTACAAATGTAAGAAATACCATGTTTCTTCCATCAACAAATGAATTCGGCGTGCCCTCCTCAGGTGCATTTTCGTCAACCTTCATATCTGTTCTTGTCAGTGAATTTGGCGCAAGCTGATTGAGAAGGCTCATGTCGAGTATGTGATGCTCTACTCCGAATTTGTCCGCGATCTCCTTAGCACACTCAAGCTCCAGCGCATGTCTCTGTCCATAGTCAAATGATATCGCGTACACCTTCTTGTACTTCTTGAGTGCCCACAACAGACACGTTGTGCTGTCCTGTCCGCCGCTGAATACTACAACTGCCTCATCCTTATTCTTCAAATTCTGCATGATCTCATCCTCCATATATAATCAAATATGATATTCCGGACCTCATTATAACGCTCCCGGATAAACAAATTCACCATTATCAATTCAGTGTACCGATTAACTATCTTCCCGCATTGTACATCATCAGCATCTTGTTCTGCAGAGCCGTGTCGCTCTCAAATCTTCCCCTGAGAGTGGTCGTCATGGTCTTGCTTCCCGGTTTCTTGATGCCCCTTGCCGTCATACAGCTGTGATGTGCCTCTATCATGACCGCCACGTCCTCGGTTCCCGCAGCCTTGGATATGACGTAGGCTATATCCGAGCCTATCCTCTCCTGAAGCTGAAGTCTCTTTGCAACCATATCCGCGATTCTTGCTATCTTGGAAAGTCCGAGCACTCTTCCATTTGGAATGTATGCAACTGACACCTTCATGTCGTACATGAGTGCCATGTGATGCTCACAGTAGCTGAACACCTCTATATCCTTGACAAACACCATGTCGCCCGCCTGCCTTGCCACTCCATCCTCGGCAAATGTCTTGCCGAACATCTCAGCCAGCTCATCGTTGGTGTAATTCATCCCCTCAAACACTTCCTCATACATTCGCGCAACCCTGTCAGGGGTCTCTATAAGTCCCTCTCTGTCAGGATCATCTCCAAGGGCAATGAGTATCCCCCTTACATGCTCCTTTATAGCCTCTTTATCTATAGCCATCTTATACACCTCTTTCTTCCGGATCCCAAATGAACTTGTGGAGCTGCAGCTGCAGCTTTACATCATTCATACCGTTCTCTATCATAAAGTCCACTATATCCGCCGGATCTATACTGCCATACACAGGACTGATGAACACCCTCGTTCTCTCATCCAGTGCATATTCCTTGATCACCTCAAGGCACCGCTCCAGATCCTCCTGTGAGCCTACCACAAATTTAACCGAATCATTTTTGTCTATATAATTATAATTTGCAAGGCACATTTCACTCTCCATGCCGCTGGATGGACATTTGTAATCCAGTGTGTATGACACATTTCCTCCGAGAGCCTTGAACTCTGCAATATCAACACTTCCATTTGTCTCGATCTCAACCCTTATGTCATCCTCAAGTGCAAATGCCAGAAGGAGTTTTTCTATGTCTTTCTGTATCAGCGGCTCACCGCCTGTCAGTGTGACATTCTTCACCTCTGTTCTCCTAACGTAATCCACGAGTTCATCCTCTGTAAGCTCCTGATAGTCCACACCCGGCTCATTTGCCCACTTTGTATCGCAGTATCCGCAGTCAAGATTGCAGCCCGCAAATCTGATAAACACAGCGAGTTCGCCGGCTCTTGCCGCCTCACCGTTGATACTTATAAATCTCTCTACTACTCTATACGTACTCACGTCTATATTTCCTTTCTCCCAATGTATATTATATATCGTATCACATCTGACAGATCTTGAGACCAGTCAGTTTCTCACCGGGATCCTATTGTTTATATTACTCGCAATAAGACGCCACATTATTCGGTGTCTCATACACACTTGCCTCTATGACCTTATAGCCTCGACTGGTCATCTCATCATATA
Organism: uncultured Coprococcus sp.; assembly: GCA_900548315.1. Taxonomy (GTDB): domain Bacteria; phylum Bacillota; class Clostridia; order Lachnospirales; family Lachnospiraceae; genus Coprococcus. The sequence goes on from URJU01000051.1 coordinate 8,692, forward strand.
TATACTTTGCAAAATTCTCAGCCGTAGGTCTGAAGTCTACCTTTACAATTCTCAGATTCTCTGCAATCAAGGCATCCTCCGTTGCCTGTTTCAAACTTCCTGTTTCCATGATAAGGCTGTGATCAAAGTAATCCGCGATCTCTTTCAGATCCTTCTTAAGATTCGAGAAATCTACCACCATTCCTCTGTTCTGTGTATCACTCTCAAGCGTTTCCGCTCCAACCTCTATCTCCACCGTCCATCTGTGTCCGTGGATATTGCTACATTTGCCCTCATAATCTTTTAGAAAATGGGCGCTGTCAAAACTTGCCTTTGTTTTTAACTTATACATAACTCCTCCTATAAGCATCCAACTGTTCACCACAAAAAAAGACCAGAATAGGACATTCTGATCTTCTTCTGTCCTAGTTTTGTTTAGTGACAGGATGGTACTAATGAACTGTCAATCTATTTTATTGTATTTATATTGTGCTCCAATTCTTTACCTGCCGGAATTTCTATCCAACAGACTGGTTGACGTTTCTAATATCACTTTAAATATTAAGGAATCCCTTAACCTCTGCCAGCATATCCTCCTTGTCACATACTGTGTCGTGGAGTACCTTTGCTGATCTGATATCCTCTATAGCCTGAGGCACCTTTACTCCTGAAAGCTTCTCAAGCTCGTCAACGAGCTCAAAGTCTGTCTTGGAATCGTACTCAGGATCTATAGCGTTCATAACGCTTCTTGTGAACTTGTATGGGCTTGCTGTTGAAGCGATGACTGTAGGTGTCTTATCGCCTGTCTCTGCCACATACTTGCCATATACTGTAGCTGCAACTGCTGTGTGTGTATCGATGATATAATCGTCTGACTCATATACCTTCTTGATCGTAGCTGCTGTCTCTGCCTCTGTAGCATATCCACCATAGAACTCGGCAAGCTTTGCCTTCATATCGTCTGTGATGGTGTACACACCATCTGTTGTGAGTTCTTTCATAAGCTCTGAGTTCTTCTCAGCATCATTGCCAGCGATCTTATATATCAGTCTCTCAAGGTTGCTTGAGATGAGGATATCCATCGATGGTGATGTTGTGAGTATGAACTCTCTGTTTCTATCATATGTTCCTGTCTGGAAGAAATCAAACAGAACCTTGTTATCATTTGACGCACAGATGAACTTCGCAATCGGAAGTCCCATCTCCTTTGCGTAATATGCAGCAAGGATATTTCCAAAGTTACCTGTTGGAACGTCCACATTGATCTTGTCACCGGCCTTGATGGTTCCATCTGCAACAAGTCTTGTGTATGCGTATACATAATATACCATCTGTGGAACGAGACGTCCGATGTTGATGGAGTTTGCCGATGAGAACTGATATCCCTTCTCATCCATGTACTTTGCAAGCTCTGTATCTGAGAACATCTTCTTTACACCTGTCTGAGCGTCATCGAAGTTTCCAGTGATACCTACAACAAATGTATTGTCTCCCTTCTGGGTAACCATCTGTTTCTCCTGAATAGGGCTTACACCATGCTTTGGGTAGAATACTATGATCTTTGTTCCCGGTACATCTGCAAATCCTGCAAGGGCAGCCTTACCTGTATCTCCTGATGTTGCTGTGAGGATGACGATCTCATTCTTCACTCCATTCTTCTTCGCTGATGTTGTGAGAAGGTATGGGAGAATTGAAAGTGCCATATCCTTAAATGCGATCGTTGAACCATGGAACAGCTCAAGATAATACGCGCCAGCCTTGTTCACAAGTGGTGCTATGACCGGTGTGTCAAACTTTGAATCATATGCCGAATTTATGCAATGCTTAAGCTCATCCTCAGTGAAGTCTGTGAACATCAATTTCATAACTTCATAGGCTACCTGCTGATAGTTCATCTTTGCAAGATCTTCAAGTGACACATCAAGTGCCGGGATAGAATCTGGTACAAAAAGTCCTCCCTCATTAGCAAGGCCCTTAAGTATAGCCTGTGATGCTGTTGCTGTCTCATTTGCATTTCTTGTGCTTCTGTAAATCAGTTCCATTTGCCAATCTCCTTAAAATATATTTAATCCTCTGGGGTTATATGTATCTTCAAATATTCTGCAGATAAATGCATCCACAAATAATCGTGTGCATTATAACACAGGGATGTAGAAAAAACAAGGTATTCAGGCAAGCAATGCCAACACGAATCCTAATTCATCTGTTTTGTTTGCTCCTAAGTGCTTTAAATAACACAAAACCCACCAAATGGTGGGTTTTGCTGTGTAAGTTTATATTCAATCAATCTTTAATAGCTATATTACTTTACATATACATCATAGTATCCTGTTGCAAAGTTAAGAGCTGCCTGATGGTTTGAGAAGTAAATATCAAGGTGATTTCCATTGATTGCTCCGCCTCTGTCCTGAACTGTGTATGTGTGTCCATCAACTATAAGCTCTGTTCCAAATTCAAAATTGCTTGGTGCAGCACATGTAACACCCTCTACTGCCGGTGCTCCTGATGCTGTTGTAGGATTATCCATGTTGCTGTACTCTCCACAGCAGATCGGACATGGACAATACGCTGTGATCCAGAATGTGCCGAGATATGTACCTGATGCCTCTCCATTCACATAAATCGCCTTATCTTGCGGAAGTCCATCTGTTGGTTTCTCTGTTGATGGATCCTCTGAAATCTCGTCTGTCGGAAGTCCTGATACTGACTTGCTGTCATCCTCAACCTTCATCTCCGTTGCAGCCTCTGTGTCCTCAACCGGTGTCAGTTTCTGCTCTATCGCCTCAGCCTGATTCTCCCGAACACCTCCGCTTATAGAGACAACCTGTCTTGTTGACTTCTTACGTGAAAGTACTGTAGAACCTGTTTTGTTGACATCTGAAAGTGTTCCATCTGCCATCTGTTCTGTCGCTGTAGCACTTTCATAGCCTGCTGTGTTGTCTGCGTATAATGTATTGCCTGCTGCCGCAATGGACATTCCCTTGCTCTTTGCTGATACCATGCTGTCATCTGAGGATATAACCCCATATGATGAAATACCAACAGCTAAGAGTACTGCTCCTATGCTTATCTTCTTTACGTTCTTTCTTAATGATGTCTTAAGTGATGTTTTCTTTAGTTTCTGTGATTTCATACGTGATGAATCTGAAAACTTTTGCATAACCTTTTCTCCTTAATTTCTTTACGGTTTCGGAATTGTTACAAAACCGTTAAAATTTAACTCATGACGCTATTATAATCTCTGTCAAAAGAAAGGTCAAGCAAAGTAGCTATTTTTATGAACACTGCACAACCGCATATAATTCTTTATTTCTGTTAATGTAAATATGTCACATTTTAGACTCTGTCTCTTATACACATCTCCGAGCCCACGAGACGCGTAGTAATCTCGT
>URJU01000052.1 GCA_900548315.1 uncultured Coprococcus sp.
TTATCGTCGGCAGCGTCAGATGTGTATAAGAGACAGTATCAGAAGTACCCAGGCTGGCAGAGAGCTGGTTGACAAATATGTTGATGAGTATTTTACAGGACTGGGGGAGGCTCTTGTTGATATCACAGATGAGAGTGCAGACACAATGATAGAGCTTATTGAAAAGCTGTATGAAGTTGTGAGCAAAAGGAGTTAGAACATAAGATGAGTGTACAGGATAAAACAGATTTTACACAGGGAAGTATAATTAGAAAAATGCTCACATTCATGGGACCGATTCTTGGAGCACTGATACTTCAGGCTGCATACGGTGCGGTTGATCTGCTGGTGGTTGGAAGATTCGGTTCGACGGCGGGACTTTCAGCCGTATCAACAGGCAGCCAGGTGCTCAATCTGGTTACATTTGTGATAACAGCACTTGCTATGGGTGTCACAGTGCTTATTGCCAGATATATAGGCGAGAAGAACACAGATCAGATAGGAGAGCTTCTTGGAGGCGCCACGACCATATTTGCAATACTTGCGGTGGTGCTGGCAGTTGTCATGGTGACGTTTGCAAGACCTTTGTCCGTGTTGATGCAGGCACCGGCTGAGGCGGTCACTCTTACATCATCGTACGTGAGGATATGCGGAGGAGGAATATTTTTCATTATGGCATACAATGTGCTCACCGCGATATTCAGAGGTTTTGGAGACAGCAAATCACCTCTTATATTTGTGTTTGTGGCATGTATAGTAAATGTTATCGGTGACCTTATCCTGGTTGCGGGATGTCATCTTGACGCTGCGGGTGCAGCCATAGCAACAGTGGTTGCCCAGGCGGTCAGTGTTGTCCTTGCGCTTGTGCTGCTGAAGAAGAAAAAGCTTCCATTCAAGATATCAAGAAAAGCTTTCAGATTAAACAGACAGTGCAGAAGATTGCTCTCAGTTGGGCTTCCGCTGGCGATGCAGGAATTTCTCACGCAGATGTCATTTCTGGCGCTGTGTGCATTTATCAACAGACTTGGCCTGGAGGCATCATCAGGATATGGCGTTGCCTGCAAGATAGTCAGCTTTGCCATGCTGGTACCAAGCTCGCTTATGCAGTCCATGGCTTCATTTGTATCGCAGAATGTTGGAGCTGGAAAAGAGGACAGAGCGAGAAAAGCGATGCTTACCGGTATGGGCATAGGATTTTCTGTCGGCGTGGTGGTATTCATTGGCGTGTGGTTCTTTGGTGACAAACTGACATCGATCTTTACCACTGACGCGGCTGTTATCCAGAGGGGCTTCGAGTACCTGAGGGGCTTTGCACCTGAGACTATACTCACCGCGGTGCTGTTCAGCATGATAGGCTATTTCAATGGACATGAGAAGTCACTGTGGGTCATGATACAGGGACTTATCCAGACATTGCTTGTGAGATTGCCTTTGGCGTACTATATGAGTATCCAGCCGGATGCGAGCCTTACAAATATAGGACTTGCAGCGCCGATAGCAACATGCGTTGGCATCGTGCTGAATGTCATATTCTATATGGCTATATCAGGAAAGAAAAAAAAGCGAAAGAACAGTAAGCATAGTTGAAAGTATGCTATACATGGCGAGAAAGATCAGAGTGGATATTTGTTGTATTGACAAATATCCTCATGCACTATACAATATCGTTATATGATATCGATAAACGATATTGGGAAAGAGAAGTGATAATATGCCAAAGAAAGCTATGGATATTCTGACTGAATCCATGTTCTACGTGTTGATGGCATTTTCAAAAGGATCAATGTGTGGGATAGATGTGGCAGACTATATAGAGAAGAGAACCGGTGGAAGGGTAAAGATCGGGCCGGCGACTCTGTACACCATATTGGGAAAGTTTGAGAAGGAAAAGTGGATAAGGGAAATTGAGGTGGAAGGCCGTAAGCGAACATACAGCATCACAGATAAGGGCATATCTGCATATGAGCAGGAGGTAGAAAGACTTAGAATGTGTGTGAGGGATGCTGAAGATGCAGCAGATGAAATGTAGAGATGCATTTGCAGCGGAGTGCGGACTATTCACAAAAAATTTATATGGAGGACTCAAAGATGGTGGAGAAAAAAGATACAAAAAGTGTGCACCGCATCATACCGTGTCCGGATTATGATGTTACCGGAGTTGAGTGCTGGCTCTCATATATGGCGGAGCAGGGGTATATATTGCGGGATGGTGGAGTGTTCCGTGGAATAGCTGCGTTTGACAGGTGCGAACCTAAAAAGGTGAGGTATAGGTTACAGCCGGCTCAGAAAGGATTCGTGATATATGACAACGACGGACCAAGTGATGATGAGGTGGAGCTGAATGGTGCTTTTGGATGGAAGTACGTGGCAAAGTATGGAGTATTTCATATATACAGAGCAGATGATATAGATGCCAGGGAGATGGACACAGACTCTGAGGTCCAGGCGATGGCGATGAATTCGCTGCATAGAAGTCAGAGGTTTAACATAATATGGATGTCCATCTGGATAATAGTATATCTTGCAATTGCCTTTACAAGTCAGCCGTTCCTATCGATGGTAAACAGAGGAAGTCTGATAAGTATTGCCCTCGTATTGTGTGTGATCATATTTATAGTGACCGGTCTGGTTAAGGCTGTGAGTCTGTACAGGCTCCGCAAAAAAATACTTGATGGGGATAGTCTGGGTTCGGGCACAAACTGGAGAAGAGGTGCCAGAATATACACAGTAAAGGCCGTTGTTGGAATAATTGCATATGTGGCAATGATAGTGTTTGGATGTATGTTTATACTGAGTGATGGCGTAGACAGAAACCAGATGCCGCTTTCCGAATATCAGGGAGAAGTTCCGTTTCAGACAATAACAGATCTGGTATCCTGCAGCGATATTCGGAATGTAGATAACGTGGACGATGATGTGAATACGATCAGCAAATGGTCTGATATTCTGTGGCCGGAGAATTACAAGGTTTATGAGTATGGCGATGTAGTTTACACAGATGGAAATATATGTCATGGTGGATTGGTGATAACCTATCACGAGGCTAAAAATGAGTGGCTGGCAGATGAGCTTTATCAGGCTTATGTGCAGAGGGCAAAGCATCAGTCTGACTATGAGAAAATTGATATGAAGATAGCTGGGCTGGATGATGTAGATGCTTACTGGGACGACTCAGAGAGTGTGATCATGAGAAAAGGAAGGAGACTTATAGTTGCCAGTTTCTACATGAGCGGCGAGAACAGACATGAGGGCGATCTGGAAGAATGGGCTGACTGCATTGCGGAGAGTCTGGAATAAAGAGAAATTCTTATGCGGTTAAGACAGGGGACACTCCTCGTGACAAAAGGAACGTCCCCAAAGAATATTATGAGGGGTGGACAACCAGATTATAGAAAATCTTTATGAGAAGTTTGTAGACAGCGATCGTTATCACATTCCTGTTGACAGATACATATTAAAGGAGTCGAAATTTAAAGAAAATAAGGAAGGATATACCTGGAACACAGCGAAAGGCTAATGATAAAATAAGAAAAAGGGTATTGGGAAAGTAACACGGGGCATCCTGTAAAAAGTCAGGATGCTTGTTCATAGATGAGGCTTATTCACTGATAGATGACAGGAGCGGTTCATATGGTGATGGAGAAATACCTGAATTGATAAAATGTAGCAGCCAGCTGGAGGAAATACCCGGCTGGCTGTTGTGGTTTTGGTTGGAAGTTGAAGACTATATCGTTCGATTTTCCTTTGACAAATACTTTATATATTGTATAATGTATTTAACAAGACAGCCGAGCGATAGATACGACCTATCCGTCCGGCAAACATAATATTATAAGAAAACACCTCTTACGCTTGCAGGCTGAGGTGTTTTCTTATTTTCTATGGTTTAGAATAGTAACAATAAGTATCGCAACGGTTAATATAACCATGAATTCTTCATATGTACTCATAAGACACCACTCCCTTCCAAGACTCGAACGAATATGGTGTAACACCCCTCGGCTGATTTATTGAGAATAAATGTTTAGATGATAGAATGCAAGTGATACTAGTATAATTTCATAAAAGCTTAATAAAAGTATACAAAACGTATAAAAAACAGTATTTATGCGGTTTCAGGGCGCTGTTTTCGGACTTCGAGAAGGATGGATACACCAGTAGACAGACATTTGTGGCATGAGAGAAATAAAAAGCAAACTAACTTGGGATGCTCGTTACAATTATAAACATTGAAATTAAGCCACGGGTGTAGTACAATTACCGTGCTATTGGGGGCTTTTTGCACCCTGAAAACAGATGGTACACTAAATGGTACACCAGATAATCAGCAAAGCCAGAATATCAAGCAAAATCAAGGCTTTAAGAAAGGAAAATAGAAAAAATGAAATTAGGAATCGTAGGACTCCCAAACGTGGGAAAGAGTACACTTTTCAATTCACTTACAAAGGCAGGAGCGGAATCAGCTAACTATCCGTTCTGTACAATAGATCCAAACGTAGGTATCGTTGCGGTACCGGACGAGAGACTGGACAAGCTCACAGAGATGTATAACTCTGCAAAGACAACACCTGCTGTTATAGAATTTGTAGATATCGCTGGTCTTGTAAAGGGCGCGTCAAAGGGTGAAGGACTTGGCAATCAGTTCCTTGCAAATATCAGAGAGGTTGATGCCATCGTTCACGTTGTAAGATGCTTTGAGGATACGAATGTCATCCATGTTGACGGTTCTGTAGATCCGATCAGAGATATCGAGACCATCAATCTGGAGCTGATCTTCTCAGATATAGAGGTGCTTGACAGAAGGATCGCCAAGACGATCAGAGGCGCAAGAAATGATAAGATGCTGGCAAAGGAACTTGACTTCCAGCAGAGAATCAAGGCTCACCTTGAGGATGGCAAGCTTGCAAAGACCATCGAGGTCACAGATGAGGACGAGCAGGCATGGATAGAGGAGTACAACCTTCTCACATGGAAGCCTGTAATATTTGCAGCAAATGTAGGCGAGGATGATATTGCAGATGACGGCGCATCAAATGAAAATGTACAGAAGGTAAAGGAATACGCAAAGGACTTCGATGCAGAGGTGTTTGTAGTATGTGCACAGATAGAGCAGGAACTTGCAGAGCTTGACGATGAGGAGAAGAAGATGTTCCTCGAGGATCTCGGAGTTAAGGAGTCTGGTCTTGACAAGCTTATCAAGGCAAGTTACTCACTTCTCGGTCTTATCAGTTATCTGACAGCCGGAGAGACGGAGTCAAGGGCATGGACCATCAAGAAGGGAACCAAGGCACCTGGAGCAGCCGGAAAGATCCACTCAGATTTCGAGAGAGGATTTATCAAGGCTGAGGTTGTAAGCTACAAGGATCTCATGGACTGCGGAAGCATGCTTGCTGCAAAGGAGAAGGGCCTTGTGAGACAGGAAGGCAAGGAATATGTGGTTGAGGATGGAGATGTGATTCTCTTCAAGTTTAATGTATAGAGAAGTCATGTGGTTACATACGGAATAAAGGAGGATGTAATGATATGACTCAGATATCAGAATATTTTAGAAATATATTTTTCCCTAATCTGGGAATTACTCTTAGAAACATAGGCGACCATATCAGTATAGGCAGCTTTGAGATAAGATTCTACGGGATCATCATCATGATAGGTTTCCTGCTGGCGTATGTGCTTGTCACGAAAGAGGCGAAGAGAACAGGGCAGAATCCGGAGATGTATCTGGATTTCATATTGATACTCATAATCCCGGCGATACTTGGCGCAAGACTTTACTATATATTGTTCAGGCTTGACCAATATATTGTGAAGGGTGATGTGGGGGCAACCATCAAGGCGATGCTCAACATTCGAGGTGGAGGTCTTGCCATATACGGAGGAATTATAGCCGGAATCATCACGGCTATCATCTTCTGTAAAGTGAAAAAAGTTAATTTTGTTCTCATGGCTGATACAGCCACGTTTGGAATACTTATCGGACAGATACTTGGAAGATTTGGAAACTTCTTCAACAGAGAAGCATTTGGCGCGTATACGAACAGCAAGATGGCCATGGCGATCCCGCTTGATTATTACAGATCAGAAGGAAATCTTGACTATCTGGAGAGAACCGGAGTTATAACCCAGAAGATGCTTGACAATGTGGTGAATATAGACGGTATGGATTGCATCACAGTTCACCCTACATTCCTGTACGAGTCTCTGTGGAATCTGATGCTGCTTGTGTTCTTATTTATATATAGAAAGCACAAGAAATTCAAAGGAGAGTTTGCGCTTATATATGTGGGAGGTTATGGCCTTGGAAGGTTTATCATAGAGGGACTCAGAAGTGATTCTCTGATGATAGGCAGCACAGGAATTAAAGTATCTCAGGCGCTTGCACTTGTCTGTTTCATAGCGGCGATTATCCTGCTTGTCATAAACTATGTAAAGTGTGCAAAGAAGGGCTGGCCTGCAGTGGAGATGAGTGGAGCTGGGAGTCAGCCGGTGGAGACTGGTGGTGCCAAGAAACAGTCGGTGGAGGACAGTGGAGCTGAGAGTCAGTCGGTGGAGACTGGTGGAGCAGAAAAACCGGAAACCCACGAAAAAAGCGGAGAAAACAAGAAAAAATAATAAATGGTAAAAAAAATGGGATTTGCCCCCACCAGTAAAAAGCCTGTAGGTTTAACATAAAAAAGTGTTGAATCTACAGGCTTTTTTGCGCTTTCAAGCGTAGTTTTTTTGTATAACGGGGTTGCATTTTGAGGGGCAATAGTATAGAATAGTGGTTACAAGTGGCGCCATAGTGAAACTGTGTGGTGAAAAGTGGTGAAAGTAACGAGAGGAGGAGATCTGAATGTCCAGATGCTTATCAGGTGAATATGAACATAAGCTTGATGCAAAAGGAAGACTGATCATGCCTCTCAAACTCCGCGCAGAGCTGGGCGAGTCATTTATGGTGACAAAGGGAATTGATAAATGTCTTTACGTGTACAGCATGGATGAGTGGGAACAGTTTGTTGAAAAACTGAACAAACTGCCTATGACCAACAGAACGGCAAGAACATTTAAGAGACGTTTCCTTTCAGGTGCTGTCAAGTGCGAACCGGATGGACAGGGAAGAATCCTTCTCTCCCCTAAACAGAGAGAGTACGCAGAGATTGATAAGGATGTTGTTATCATCGGTAATGGTGAGAAGGCTGAGATCTGGAGCAAGGTTAACTGGGAAGGCGACGAGAACATTACTGATGACGAGAGCATGGCAGAGCTTGCAGACAAGCTTGATGAGCTTGATTTTAGTTTTTAAGAGAAGAATGGTAGTTGAGTATGGAATTTGCACACAAGTCGGTCTTGCTTGAGGAGACCATAGATAATCTGAATATAAAGCCTGATGGCATTTATGTGGATGGCACGTTGGGAGGTGCCGGACACTCAGAGCAGATCGTCAAAAGACTTGGAGAAGGGGGCAGGCTTATAGGCATCGATCAGGACGAGGATGCCATAGCTGCTGCAACTAAGCGGCTGGAACCTTACGGAGACAAAGTGACTATAGTGAGGGACAACTATCAGAATTTCAGAAGAATTTTGGACGAACTGGACATAAAGAAGGTGGACGGGATACTCCTTGATCTGGGAGTTTCCTCATATCAGCTCGATAATGCGGATAGAGGATTCACATATCGAGTTGATGCTCCACTGGATATGAGGATGGATAACCGTCAGGCAAAGACGGCGAAAAACATTGTCAATGAGTATTCAGAGACAGAGCTTTTTAGGATACTCAAGGATTACGGTGAGGAGAGATATGCGAAGAGTATTGCGTATCACATTTGCAAGTACCGGGAGAAGAAGGAGATAGAGACTACGGAGGAGCTCAATGACATAATCCGTGGCTCCATTCCGGCAAAGGCGAGAAATGGTCAGGGACATCCGTCAAAACAGACATTTCAGGCTATAAGGATAGAACTAAACAGAGAGCTTGATGTCTTGAGGGATTCTATAGATGGCATGATAGCCAGTCTTAATCCAGGTGGAAGATTATGCATAATCACGTTCCACTCCCTTGAGGACAGGATAGTGAAACTTGCATTTAGAAAAAATGAAAATCCATGTATATGTCCACCGAATTTTCCGGTGTGTACATGTGGCAGAAAACCACTCGGCAGGGTTATAACGAGAAAACCGATCATACCGGGTGAGAGGGAGCTTACAGAGAATTCAAGATCAAAAAGCTCAAAACTCAGGGTGTTTGAGGCTGTTTGATATATATAAATGAAAGAGGCGATTATTGATGGCAGATAGAAGACATTATAATGTAAAGGGTTCTGCAGGAAAATTGAATGAATCAAATAGAACAGGACGCAGAGCGTACAGAGGAGAGTATGTGGACGGTTCGGCGGCACCGGCAATTGCACCACAGCCAGCCAGAAGATCTCATTTGACTGAGAATGACAGGAGAAACAAGGCAGCTCGTGAGGCAGAGAGAAGGGCGGCTACGAATGCACAGATAAGGTACACCGCAGGGATGGTTGCCGCAATAGTTGTGGCGGTTGCGCTTTGTTGTTATCTTCTCAAGCTTATCTCTGATGTAAGGGTTGCCAAGAATACAGTGGCAAACCTTAAGGAGCAGGTGGCAGCCCAGCTTGATGAGAACACAGGATACAGTGCTGGTCTGGATTCTATGGTCGACTTGAGTGAGATATATGAGATTGCAACAGAAAAGCTCGGCATGGTATATTCACAGCCGGGACAAACTTTATACTATTCGCAGAATAGTGATGATTATGTAATACAGTACAAGGATGTCCCTGAGGTCAAGTAAACCTCAGGGATAATTTTTTGAGAAAGAGGTGGTAAGGTCAGATGTCAGCAAGATCGAGATCATTTTTGGAAGGAATGAGAAAAAAGAGCAGGTGGGCGGTTGTTGTGATAATCATCGCCATGATCATATTTACAATACGTGTTTTGCAGATAAACATAAAAAATGGAAAAGAATATTCGGAGGCTGTAGTACTGCAGGAAAATTATGAATCTTCAACCATTCCGTATGAGAGAGGTGAGATACTAGACAGAAATGGCAATGTACTGGCAAACAGTGAAAAAACTTACAGTATGATAATAGAACCAAATAATATAAGGCTAAAGCCGGAATACCAGTCGGCGACAAGGGCCGCTATATTGAAATTCTTTGATATATCGGAGTCGGAACTTGACGAGAAATTGGCTATAGAGGGAGATTACGGATATTATCAGAATATAATCCAGGATCTTACTTATGACAAGGTCAGGGAATTTGAGAATTACTGCAAGTCTGATGAGGGAGATAACGTTGTAGGAGTATATTTTGAGACGAAATACAAGAGAAACTATCCAAATGGTACTTTGGCATGTCACTTGCTCGGATACACGGTTGATGGAAATGTCGGACAGTATGGAATAGAAGGATATTACAATGATGAGCTGAACGGAGTTGACGGTAAATCATACAGTTATATGACAGGCAGTGACGGACTTGATTCAGAGACAGTGCCTGCTCAGAATGGTGAGACAGTGGTTTCTACCATTGATATGAATATCCAAAAGATAATAGAGGATAACATATCCGAGTACATGCAGAATACCGGTGCAAAGCAGATAGGTATAATAGCAATGGATCCAAACAACGGAGAGGTGCTTGGAATGGCAAGCTCAAGAGTTTATGATCCAAATGATGCGTCAAATCTGGAGGCACTCAAAAATCAGATAGTTCCTATAGCACAGGAAGTGGAAGTTGATGGAGCAGACGAGGCCGCTGACAGTCTCATATCAGTAGAGAAATCCACAGAGAAATCCACAGAAGGTGTATATCTGGATGATTCGGAGAATAAGAAGAAAGCAGAGAAGGCGGCGGAGAAGGCAGCCGAGGCGACAACTGCGACTACGGAAAAAGACGATCAGACAGAGGATGCTGACACCACGGAGACAACAGAGGAAAAGAAGAATGTGAAGACCGAAGAGGTGGATTATGATTTCTCAGCCATGACCGAAGAGGAGTTTAAGGACACCATAAGTCATTTTACAAAGGAACAGAAGAGCGAGGCCCTCAATTATCTCTGGCAGAATTATTGTATAAGCGATGCTATTGAGCCTGGTTCAACATACAAGGCACTTACGATAGCCGGAGCCATGGAGGACAATGTGATCTCTGACGGTGATGAATTCTATTGTGATGGATCGCAGACCCCAGTGGAAGGTGAGTCGCCGGTTTACTGCAGTTACAGAGCGGGCCATGGAACGGTGGATGTTAAGAGAGCACTTGCGGTATCGTGCAACGATGCGCTCATGCAGATAGCCGAAAAGGAAGGCCCTGAGACATTTGACAAATATCAGGAGATATTTAATATAGGATCTAAGACAGGAATAGACCTTCAGGGTGAGACAACGGGTATTAAGTACAGCGCAAAGTATCTTCACCCGATGGAGCTTGCAACATCCTCATTTGGACAGGGTGTTACAACATCAATGATACAGATGGCGGCTAGTTTTTGTTCGGTTATAAACGGCGGAAACTATTACGTTCCACATGTGGTGAAGAGACTTCTAGATGATGATGGAAATGTTGTACAGGATATAGAGCCTGTGCTTGTGAGAAAGACTATATCAAAGGGGGTTTCAGACTACCTAAGAACATATCTTCAGGCAGTTGTTGAAGAAGGAACTGGATATGCGGCAGGAATAGAGGGATACACCATCGGTGGTAAGACAGGTACTGCGGAGAAACTTCCGCGAGGAAATGGAAAGTACGTATTGTCATTTATAGGATTCACACCGGTTGAAAATCCGCAGATAATGTTGTATGTAGTAGTAGATGAACCGAATCTTGAGGATCAGGAAGGATCAGGAGCCGGAGCTAAGCTTTTTAATCAGGTTATGTCTGACTTGCTCCCGTATCTCAATGTGTATGCCACCAATTCAGAAGATGTAGCATATGATGGAACAGAGGAGCCTTTGACATCGACAATAGATGAGGATGCGACAGCAGAGGATACTTCAGTGGACGACGCTGAGACGATAGATGAAACAGATGACAGTTATACGGATGATACATCGGATGGTGATGTGACGGATGACTCTTATGTTGACGATACATCCGGGGATGAATCTTATCCGGATGATGGAACAGATTACTCTGGCGAAGAGTGAGAAGATAAAAACAGTCTATGGGTATATGTGATTAATATATCTGTGGGCTGTTTTTTACTTTGAGGAATAGAACGCTTTGGGGTGTAATACTATAGTAAAAAAATATAGGTTATGTATGTGAAGGTATACAGTTATAACAGACGCAGGATAAAATATGTTTTTGCAATGGTGTGTATAGCCGCCGCCGTGATAGTTGGCAGACTGGCGTACATAATGGTTGCAAAGGCGGAGTACTATAGTGAACATGCTGAGGAACTGCACGAGAGAGAGAGAAGTATAAAGGCTCCCAGGGGCAGGATATATGACAGAAACGGTAATATCCTGGCTGACAACAGGGCAGTGTGTTCTGTGTCAGTGATACACAGTCAGATTGATGATGAGGAAGAGGTAATAAACCTGCTGGAGAAGTACCTGGACAAATCACCGGAGGAAATAAGAAAAAAGGTCACAAAGGTTTCTTCCAGGGAGATAATAGCTGTAAATGTTGACGAGGAGACTGGAATCATGATAAAAGCAGCGGGACTGTCAGGGGTAAAGGTGGATGAGGATTACAAGAGAAATTATCCGTATAATGAACTCGCATCAAAAATATTGGGATTTACCGGTGCAGATAATCAGGGCATACTGGGGCTTGAGGTGTCTTATGACAGCGTGCTCACAGGTGTTTCAGGCAGCATAAATGCCGTAACTGACGCCCGGGGGATCGAACTTGCAGAGTATGCAGAGACCCGTACAGATCCGATTCCCGTAAACGATCTGGTGACGACGATAGATATAAACATACAGAAATATGCCGCGCAGGCGGCGTACAAGGTGCTGACTGAAAAAAATGCAGACAGAGTGTGCGTGCTTGTCATGAATCCTGAAAATGGTGAGATATATGCAATGGTGGATGCTC
>URJU01000053.1 GCA_900548315.1 uncultured Coprococcus sp.
TAAAGCGGTACGCGAGCTGGGTTCAGAACGTCGTGAGACAGTTCGGTCCCTATCCGGCGTGGGCGTAGGATATTTGAGAGGAGCTGTCCTTAGTACGAGAGGACCGGGATGGACAAACCTCTGGTGTATCTGTTGTTTTACCAAAGGCATGGCAGAGTAGCCAAGTTTGGCAGGGATAAACGCTGAAGGCATCTAAGCGTGAAGCCCCCCTCAAGATAAGATATCCCATCTTCGGAGTAAGACCCCTTGAAGACTACAAGGTAGATAGGCTTTGAGTGTAAGTGCGGCAACGCACTGAGCTGAGAAGTACTAATAGGTCGAGGACTTATCCTTAGAGGTTTCTAAAGGATAGGCTTTGGAGATACGCGAGTATGCAGGATTATCTGCAAGGTGCAGAAATTGAAAGCATACAAAGTAAAGAATAAAGTTTACCTGGAGACAGTCATTGACTGAATAATGGGGTTAGGTTACTGACTTTCTGTGTGAAATTCTGAAGGTACAAAAGGAAAAAATGTACCGAGAAAATTTAACGCTGCGATAGGTGTTAAATTTTTTCTGTATATAGGGGATTGGTCAAATGGTATGATAGGGGTCTCCAAAACCTTTGGTGGGAGTTCGATTCTCTCATCCCCTGCTGATTAATACTCAGAAAGCTTGGCTTTACAAGTTTTCTGAGTTTTTTTGTATCTGTAGCGCTGCCATATATATTTTATGGTGACTTTAGTAAAAAAATATGTAAAATAGTATATTATAAAGCAAGGAAAAGAAGGTATTAATATGTATTACAATGATGTGCTTGATCTGATAGGAAATACTCCACTTATGTGTCTGAGGAAGTCTACAGGTTACAATATATTTGCAAAGGCAGAATTTCTTAATCCTGGCGGAAGTATTAAGGACAGGATTGCAAAAAACATGTTAGAGGTAGCAGAGACTGAGGGAAAACTCAAGCCGGGAATGACCATTATAGAGCCTACTAGCGGCAATACAGGAATAGGTCTTGCACTTTGTGGTGTTCAGAAAGGCTATAAAGTGATAATTGTAATGCCGGAGAATATGAGTGAGGAGCGCAAGAAGGTTATCAGGGCATTTGGTGCGGATCTGGTACTTACAGATCCGGTTCTCAGCATCGGCGGAGCTGTTGATAAGGCAAATGAGATAGCAGAATCTGATCCGGAGAAGTATTTTATGCCGCAGCAGTTTGTTAATCAGGCAAATCCAGATGCGCATTATCGAACAACAGCAGTTGAGATATGCGAACAGCTTGGACAGAAGATTGACATATATGTGTCTGGTGTAGGAAGTGGGGGAACTCTTCAGGGCATTGCGAAGTATCTGTTGGAGAAAAATCCAGATACGAAAATTGTTGCAGTTGAGCCTAAGGGCGTGTCAGCGCTGCATGGAGATGGCCCGGGAATTCATCAGATACAGGGCATTGGAGATGGATTTGTGCCGGATGTGCTAGATACGGATATGATAACTGATGTTGTGGAAGTCGCAGATGAGGATGCAATACAGACTGCGAGAAATCTTGCCAGAAAGCAGGGACTTCTTGTTGGAACTTCATCGGGTGCAAATGTATGGGCAGCAATGCAGATGGCGGAAAAGTATGGAAAAGATAAGGTTATAGCCACAGTTATGGCGGACAGGGCTGAGAGATACTTCAGTGTAGGTCTGTTATAGATGTCTGGTTATAGAGATAAAAATTGCATATAAATTAAAAAGAGACATTTCCGAGAAGTGCTGTGTATGGTACATTGGAAGTGTCTCTATTTTAGTTTAGGGTATTATAAAGACAAGTTATTGGACTGAATATAAAGGATGATTGTGAGAAGGAGATATATTGGATGGATAGAATAAATGATGTTATGTATGAAGTTGTTGTCAGTGAAAAACTTGCCGCTGCCAGGGAATACGAAATGAAGAATAAAATTGCTGCAAATGACAGACCTTTGTTTCATGTGACTCCGGCTGTGGGCTGGATGAATGATCCAAATGGATTTTCCGTATATGAAGGAAAGATACACTTGTTTTACCAGTATCATCCATTTAGTACGGTGTGGGGACCTATGCACTGGGGGCATCAAGTGACTAAAGATATGATAAAATGGGAACAATTGCCTGCCGCGATGGCACCGGACACTGAATATGATGGTGCGGGATGCTTTTCTGGAACAGCAATAGAGAACGAGGGAAAACATGTCCTTATATATACAGGGGTAATGGACAATCCGGATGGAAAAGGTGTTTTGCAGAATCAGTGTATAGCAATAGGTGATGGAAGAGAATACCGAAAGATAGATGTAAATCCGGTGGTTACGGGGGATATGCTGCCGGGAGAACTCAGCAGAGAGGATTTCAGGGATCCTAAAGTTTGGAGTGCTGATGGAAGATACTATATGGTAGCGGGATCTGTTGACGAGAAAAGAAAGGGTCAGGTCGTGTTATTTTCAAGTACAGATATGAGGTCGTGGAAATATGAGAGCGTGCTTGCGAAAAATGACAAAGATTATGGCGGTGTGTGGGAATGTCCTGATTTCTTTGAGATTGATGGACGATATGTATTGCTTGTATCGCCGATAGAGATGACAGCGAAGGGGTATGAATTCCATAATGGCAACAATTCAATATATTTTATCGGTGATTATGATGACACTGAAAAGAAATTTGGTGGAGATGAACCATTTTCACTGGACTATGGAACTGATTTTTATGCGCCACAGACCACAGTGTTGCCGGATGGCAGAAGGATTATGATCGCGTGGATGCAGTCTTGGCATAATCTCTGGATTCCTCAGGGACAGATGTGGCAGGGAATGATGACACTGCCAAGAGAGATCAGCCTAAAGGATGGAAGACTTATCCAGCGACCAGTCAGAGAGATAGAAAATTACCGATCAGACAAGGTTGTATTGAGAAATGAACCTGTCAGTGAGGCATGCATATTTGATGGAATCAGGGGCAGATTCATTGATATGGAGATAATGGTCAAAGGTGATGGATACAATGAGTTTGTGATCGATTTGGCAAAGAACGAAAGGTATTATACGAGATTTACATATGACAGGCGCAAAAATATCATAGAGCTCGACAGGACATTTGCTGGCTTTGAGAGGGATGTGGTATGTATCAGAAGGGCGGAAGTTAAGCCGCCATATTCAGCGGAGAGTCAACGCGGGTCTTCTGAAGATGTAGGCAGCATTGATGAGAAGATAAAGCTGAGATTTATACTGGACAGAAATTCTATAGAGCTGTTCGTGAACGATGGGATCATGACGATGAGTACAGCGATATATACACCGATTTCGGCTGATGGCATAGAGTTTTCATGTGATGGAGATGCAGTGATAGATATAGAAAAATATAATATAGAGCTGTGAGCGAATTAAAAGTGATGACAAGGAAAGTTGTCAAATAGTATTGACAACTTTCCTTGTCATTTGTATATACTCCATTATACAGAAAATGACAACTATAGTTGTCATTTGGCATATGTCATTTTAAATATATATTGTATTATATTGGGAATTTCAGTATATGAAAATGAAATGGAGTGGTGAAGATATGAAAAAAAGAAACGACATGGCTAGAGATAAAGATGTTGATAAAAGTAATAAGAAATCTGTCAGTGAAGCGATAAGGTCAATGTTTGAGATCAAAGATGATGGGAATTCTGTAAATAAATTAAAAACTCAGGTTAAAGGATATTCTGTGACAGCCATCACAGAGAGAACGTTAAAAAAGAACAAGCTTGGAGATGCAATGACTGCGGTGTGCAGCAAGAAAGAGCTTGAGGAAGAGATTTGGGAAAACCTGAAAAAGGGATTTCCTGTGTATGGATTCTTCCGGAAGAAACAGATGTGGGGCTGTTTTTTGTTTGATAAATCAGACATTTCTAGAAAAGAATTGTCACCTGAACCTGAAGGTGGAAAAGATACATTGTGTATATATAAACTCAGAAAGGCATATGTTCATCCTTATGCGGAGAGTGTATATGATGACATGATGGAAGTCGCCCATAGTAATGTGTACCAGAGTGTGCTTGATGTTTTTGGTGATGGGAAAACTGATGGTTTTATGTGGAAAGACAGGGTATACGTGTGTAAGAGAGAGAAGTCGACAGGTATACCGTATGGATTGGCGATTGGAATAGCACTGGGTGTTATCTATGGAATGGTATTTGACAATCTGGCACTTGGAATATCTCTGGGAACTTGCTTTGGAATAAGCTTTAGCATGATATGGGGAACATCTGCTCACAGTTATGTGGAGCACGGAATGGCAGATATGGCAGGATCCAAAGAGGAAGATAGGATGACAGACGTAGCAGGATCTGAGAAAAATATAGATGAATAAGCTGGAGGTGATATGGATGCCGCTGTACAACAAGCTAAAGGAATACAGGGCAAAGCTGGGGGTGAACCAGCAGGAGATGGGAGCATTGGTGCAGACATCAAGGCAGACGATAAGCCAGATTGAGAGGGGCGATTACAGTCCATCGGTGACGTTGGCGATCAAGATCGCAAAGGTGTGTGGTGTCAGTGTTGAGGATATCTTTCAGTATGAGGAAGATAAATAATGGAAATATAGAAGAATAAATAGGTTAGAAAGTAGTTCATAGATTGAAAAGAGGATATGGAATGAAGGTTACTGAAAGTAATAAAAAAAATAAAAGCAACACAAAGATATATCTGGTGTTTGCGGTCATAATTGTGGCAAGTCTGGTTGGTGGTTTTTTTGCTGGAAAGTTAGTTGGGGCAAGCAAGAGCAGCCTGAATGAGATTGATTGGAACAATATATGGGCATTCACGGCAGACACGTTCCCTATAGTATATGGAGTTCTTGTGCTGGCGGTATTTGTGGCAATATTTGTCATGTATGGAAAGTTAAAGCATGTAATAGGAAATTGGGATGGAGATAATGAGGATGAGATAGTGGACATAGAGCGCAGGATAACAAGAGTATCATTTCTTCCATGTGTTGTTATATTTGTGGGAATGGTGCTGTTCCCGGTGTGTATATATGCCATAGAAAAGGCATACAGAGGCAATAATGGGATGCCCATGATAATAGTGACAGAATTGGTATTTCTGGTATCACTTGTGCTGTATTGCGTTATTGAAAAACTTGTGATCGATGAGGAGAAGAAACTGAATCCGGAGAAAAAGGGAAATATATTTGACATTCATTTCAGACGTGACTGGGAGAAATCTTCAGATGAGGCTGAACTTGTTGTAATCGCAAAGTCATCAAAGAAAGGCTTTATGGCAGGGATCATGGCAGGATTGACCGTGTGGGTGGTCATGTTTATATGTATGTTTGCATTCGACACAGGTGTTATGCCGATAGTGGTCGTTGGAGTTATTCTGCTTGTAATGTATGTGGCGTATGGAAGAGAGTTTTCCAGACTGCAGAAATAGAATGGCTGCGATAAATGATCAGAAGACCGATTAAATATAAATAAATACAGATATAGGAATAGCACTGGGTGCTTTGGACAATAATATCTATGCGATGAAAATATAGTACATCAAAACTACAGAATTTCATCCGAAAGGAGTATTGCTATGATATTAAAGGAAAAAGAAAAGACAGTGATCCAGGATCTTCAAACACAGGAAAAATCATGTGTGGAAAAGTATGGAAGATATGCTGAGCAGGCGAAGGATCCTGAACTCAGGAATCTATTCCAGACAATACAGAAGGATGAGCAGAGACATTACGATTCACTCACTCAGGTGCTTGATGGGAATGTACCTCAGTGTGATTGTAATGACAGCGATGGCAAGGATTATGAGCCAAAGCAGACATACAAGATGATGGACGATTCTGAGGATAAGAAGAACGATGAGTTCCTTGCAACTGATTGTATCGGTACGGAGAAACTTGTGTCAGGTGAATACAATGGGGAGATCTTTGCATTTGGTGAGAGTTCGGTGAGAAAGCTGCTGGCGGATATACAGATCGAGGAGCAGAATCACGCTGAGATGCTTTACAAGTATAAGGTTGCAAATGGAATGGCGTAGTAAGTTTTCCGACGGCTGCCAGTATATACTGTGAAAACCAGGTAGATTGTTTTATGGATGTTTTTAGCGTGTTGACACGGACAAGGTTATCACTATGGATATAGTGATAGCCTTGTTCGTCTGCAACAGGCAGCAGACGGAGTTTTATCCTTTTATCACAAAAGGCTACAAGCCGTTTAGATCAAAAGAATTTAGTGGTATACTGAGAATATCTAAGTTATCATTATAGTCAAATAAGATTTGTACGAGCTTGTGTGGAGGTCGTGTTCACAATGTGGTATAAAAGAAAAATTGGCAGAGCAATATATGTAGTAATATTTGCACTGGTGATGTCGGGCTGCAGTCTGTCAGGTATTGCGGATGGCAGCAGATCGGCGGTAAGTGGCAGTTTTGAGACGGGTATTCCAGTATATTCTGGGAGTGCATACTGTGAGGTAAATGGCAATGTACCAGGGTTCATTGATGACGAGCTGGTGACGGAGGCATTCGAAGATTACAGTGAACTGGACTCACTCGGAAGATGTGGAACTGCTTATGCCAATATTTGCAAGGACATCATGCCTACAGAGGAACGCGGTGAGATAGGAATGGTTAAGCCCTCGGGCTGGCGTACAGTAAAGTACAATGGTCTGATAGATGGCAATTATCTATATAATCGCTGTCATCTGATCGGTTATCAGCTTGCCGGAGAAAATGCAAATGAAAAAAATCTAATAACGGGAACCAGGTATATGAACGTAGAGGGGATGCTGCCATTTGAAAATGAGGTGGCTGATTACGTGGAGCGCACTGGCAACCATGTGCTGTACAGGGTGACGCCGATATTTGATGGTGATGATCTGGTAGCCTCAGGTGTACAGATGGAGGCTGAATCCGTGGAGGATAGAGGTGCCGGGGTAAGTTTTAATGTGTATGTGTACAATGTTCAGCCGGGTGTGATAATCGATTATGCAACCGGGGACAGCGAGGAGGATCCGGACTATGTGGTGCCCGGTAATGAGACATCGGAGATCAAGACAGAGCATGCGGACCAGATAGTTGTGGTGGATCAGGGAAAGATCGCTCAGCAGGGTACTCACGAGGAGCTAATGAAACAGGATGGAATTTACAGAAGATTTGTAGATTCAAGAG
Organism: uncultured Coprococcus sp.; assembly: GCA_900548315.1. GTDB lineage: Bacteria > Bacillota > Clostridia > Lachnospirales > Lachnospiraceae > Coprococcus. Next base: position 7,158 of record URJU01000053.1, read on the forward strand.
AGCTTGCGGTCAGCTGGAAGATATAAATAACATGTATCTCATGTAAGACAAAGACAGGTGTCATTTGATAGATACCTGTCTTTTGCGTTGACATTATGGCTTTGTATGGCAGATCAAAGTTTACTCGAAGACTTCGTCGTAGTCACAACCGCAGCCGCAGCTGCCATCACTGTCGCCAAAGTTACCATTGTAAGAACCGAATGTCTGGTTCTTTCTAGGTGAGCAGATCATTCCGACTACAAGTCCTGCGAGAAAGGTACAGATTGCAAAAAGTACAGCCTCTCTTGTTGAGTAATCTTTATCTTTCACAACAACAGTAAATTTGTTCCATCCGTCTTTGATAGTCTTTATAGGTTTCATAGTAAATCCCTCCTTAATGAAATATAAATATATAATACAATATTGTTACATATCAGTCCATCCCTGGGCAGGAGACTTAAGAACAAAATGAGATTTGTGGAAGTCGATCATACCTTCATCCTTCATTTTTCCAAGCTCAGTGGACAGACCGCTGCGGTCAACAGACAGGAAGTCTGCAAGCTGCTGTCTGGAAAATGGAATGTCAAATTCGCTGCAGCCGTGTCGGTGCATCTCGGCGGACAGGTATGATAGTAGTTTGTCGCGGGTTGTTTTTTGACTCATGTGTGTTGATTTCTCATTTAATCTCAGATTTTTCCCAGCCAGATCCGTGAGAAGATTGCGTATCATCCGGCTGTGTCTGCCACATGTTACGGGACATGTGGTGAGCATTTTCTGCACATTGAGGAACATGACAGTACACGGTGCCTCCGCATATACGCTCACATTCAAAACAGAGCCTGGGGTGCAGGCGTAGGATTCTGCAAACGTGTGCCCAGGCATTATGGCTGACATGACGCTTTGACCACCCCAATAATCCTCCCGGACCACTATAGCTTTGCCGGTGAGCAGCAGTCCTATTAATTCGGTTGTATTTCCAGCCATGAGGACACATTCCCCTTTTTTATATTTTTTCACGACTGCTCCAAGGCAATCTAGCATGGAGTCGATATCTTCAGCAGAGATTTCGGAAAAAAGGCTTGTGTTTGATAATATGTCCATATATTCGTTCATTTTAATCCCTCAAAATATAGTCTGGTTCATTATATATATGTTCCTTATCAGTATACCATTGTGTATGTTGAAAATTCAACATACACAAACCTGATGGCTGGATATAATGATAATGTTCAAAGATGCTAAACGATTGGAGGAATTATATATGGTAAGAAGAGTTATACAGATAGATGAGGACAAATGTAATGGATGTGGAGCCTGTGCAAATGCATGTCACGAAGGCGCGATAGGTATGGTAAATGGCAAGGCAAAACTTCTCAGAGATGATTACTGTGACGGGTTTGGAGACTGCCTGCCATCGTGTCCTACAGGAGCCATAACATTTGTGGAGAGGGAGGCGGCAGCTTACGATGAGGCGGCGGTCATAGCAAATAAAAAAACAAAACTCGATGCAAAAAAATCCGCAAATGATAGTCTTGAGAATCCTGTACACTCCGGTTGCCCTGGTTCTATGGCGAGAAGTATATTCAGGAGACCGGCAGCAGCTCCGGGGGACAAAACGGCAGGAGAGACAGATAAGATGGAGCAGAAAAGCACATATGGACAGGTGGCAGACGACAGGGTTTCACAGAATATATATAACTGCGAGTACCCAAGCCAGCTCATAAACTGGCCTGTGCAGATCAAGCTGGCGCCGATAACCGCACCTTATTTTGATGGGGCAAAATTATTGATAGCGGCGGACTGTACAGCATATGCTTATGCATCATTTCATGACAAATTTATAAAGAATCATGTGACATTGATTGGCTGTCCAAAACTGGACAGCGTGGATTATTCAGAGAAACTTACAGAGATAATAAGGCGAAATGACATACAAAGTGTTACAATAGTGCGTATGGAGGTTCCTTGTTGCGGCGGATTGGAGATGGCTGCGAAGAAGGCCCTTCAAGACAGCGGCAAGTTTATACCATGGCAGGTGACAACTATATCAATAGATGGAAGAATATTGGATTGATGGGTAATATGACACGAATTACAACAGTGGCGGGCAGTCGGTTGGTGGGAGCACTCATAGGTCTTGTGAGAGCTACTGATGGAGCAGTTCATGTGACGGATGACACATACAACATAATAATAGAAGGTCTGCATGCCTCAGATATAGCCTTGAATCTCTCTGATGACGAGGTTGAGGCGATCACGAATAGGGCGCATGCAGACAAACAGGTTATAGTCCCGGACTGCAGTGTGTGCGGATCCCCATGCGGCAGGACTGCGGACTATGACTGGGAGACTGTATACAGAGAAGGTTATATGCGGATAGGTCTGCTGTCAAAACTGCAGCAGATCGCACACAAAATAGTCTCAGGGGAGGTGAATGCTGACCATGATGTGAGATTCATTCTGTGCAAGGCGGTATTTGTACTGGGCGAAGACTGGAGTGCGGACGAGCTTGGGGCGTTGGATAAGGAACTGGATGTATATTGCTCTGCTGGAGATTGTGATTAAAGAAGTAGCTTACTGTAAGGACAGGCATGCGGCATTTGCTGCATGCCTTTTTATGTAATTGCCAGAGGAAGGATAATAGTTGGGAAAAGGCCCTATACTACAGGTATAAAACTATTGCAATTATAAAAGTACAGGAGTACAATAATCGGACGCATCTAAAATAAATACATGTGAGATATGAAGAGGTAAATATAATGGGAAGTGCTACTACGGGCTTTGTAAAGAATAATAAAAAGGTGACATGGAAGGAATTTGCCAGAATGTTGGCTGTTCTTGCCATGCCTATCGCGCTGCAGAATCTACTTGCGACCACTGCGAGTATGGTAGATACCATCATGATCGGAAGTGAGGGAGAGATAGCGGTGGCTGCCGTAGGCGTGTGCGCCCAGATAAGTTCACTTCTGTTCTCGACATATTGGGGATTTGTCAGCTGTTCACTTCTGTTCATGTCCCAGTACTGGGGGGCGAAGGATCCGGAGGGAATGAACAAGGCATTTGGTCTGGCTATCATCTGCGCTGGAATATTTGGTATAGCATTTGCGGTAGTCACGATCGCTGCTCCGGGATGGATATTAGGAATATACACGGACAAGCAGACTATAATAGATCTGGCAAAACCGTATATGAGAATAGTTGGATGGTCGTATCCGCTTCAGGTATTTGCCGCGATCATCACAGCACTTTTAAAATCAACTGAGAGGGTGAAGGTGCCACTGGTGTGTTCGGTCATCTCACTTTTACTCAATTTCTGTATCAATTTTGTGCTGATCTATGGTAGATTTGGTGCTCCCAAGATGGGAGTTGCCGGTGCGGCTATAGGTACACTGGTGTCTGGTATCGTGAACATAGCGCTGCTCATTCTCTATCTTGCAAAGAGCAGGCATGAGATAAAGTTCAGTGCGCGAAAAGCATTTGATATTGATATGGGATTTGTGAAGTCCTATGCGTCAAAGGCATTCCCGATCGTGTGTAACGAGATACTCTACGGTGTGGGACAGATGATAATCAATGTTGTCATGGGACATCAGAGCGATTCTGCCATAGCAGCCATGGCGGCGTTCCGTGTGTGCGAGGGATTTGTATATGCGTTCTTTGGAGGCCTGGCAAATGCGTCAAGCGTTGCAGTGGGAAATGAAGTTGGCGCGGGTAATCTGGACAGAGGCCTCTCATATGCCAAGAGGGCGGCACTTGTGTGTCCTGCCATCACATTTACAATAGTGCTCATCATGACCTTGCTGCATAATCCGCTGTTCGGATTGTTCGGACTTGGAGCCGAGGCTATGATGTACACGAAGTACATGCTTATCATATATCTGTTCTTCGGCGCAGTCAGAACCTGCTGCTATATACAGAATGAGTGTTTCCGTGCAGGCGGTGAGGCTATCGTTGGAACTGTCATGGAGATAGGCGGACTTATGCTGTTTTCGGTCCCGGCTACATGGATAGCAGGAATGGTGCTCAAGCTGCCATTTCTCGCAGTGTTCTCATTTGTTTACACGGATGAACTTCTGAGATTTGTCATACTGACACCGTACTTGTTAAAAGGAAGGTGGATCAAACCTATGACGGGACCGGGCCGCGCGGCACTTGATGAGTTCAGGGGCAGGATGAAACGAAAGAAGCATAGAGCGCGATAATCTATGGGGACGGAGGGGTCAGGCACCTCCGTCCCCTGTTTTGAAAAAGGAGGAAATGATATGCTGCAAATAAAGAATCTCACAAAGAGATACGGGGATAAACTGGCGGTAGACAACCTGAGCCTGCACATAATGCCGGGGGAGATATATGGTTTCATCGGACACAACGGAGCAGGTAAGACAACCACTATAAAGGCGTGTACAGGAATCCTGAATTTTGAGGAGGGAGATATCCTTATAGATGGTGTGTCCATAAAGGAAAAACCGCTGGAATGCAAGAAACAGATGGCATATATTCCTGACAATCCGGATATGTATGATTTCATGACCGGAATCGGATATTTGAATTTTATAGCCGATATATTCGGGGTGCCGGAGGAGGTCAGGGACGAGCTTATAGACAAATATGCGGATGCATTTGAGATAAAAGATAACCTCGGACAGCTGGTATCCGAGTATTCTCATGGTATGAAACAGAAACTGGCAATCATATCGGCATGGATACATGAGCCGAAACTTGTCATCATGGATGAGCCATTTGTAGGTCTTGATCCAAAGGCTTCCCATATACTCAAGCAGATGATGAGAAAAATGTGTGATGACGGAGGGGCGATATTCTTCTCCACACATGTATTGGAACTGTCTCTTATACACATCTGACGCTGCCGAC
>URJU01000054.1 GCA_900548315.1 uncultured Coprococcus sp.
ATCGTCGGCAGCGTCAGATGTGTATAAGAGACAGAATTATAGTTACACAGGGTGTTACATGATATATCAAGGGAGATAATAAAATGGGAACTGAAAAGAATATTACATCAAATATTACTTTGTCGGTGGTCATGCCCGCTTACAACGAAGAAACACATATAAAAGAAAACCTGTTGGAAACCAGCAGGATACTGAGCAGTTTCGTTCATCGCTATGAGATAATCGCTGTCAATGACGGCAGCACAGACTCCACAGGTAAATTGATTGAGGACGCAGCAGCTGCTGACCCACACATAACAGCCGCCGGATATGAAGATAACCACGGCAAGGGATTTGCAATAACCACTGGAATTGCCGCAGCCAAAGGCAGATACATCGCATTTCTCGATTCAGATCTGGAGCTCAGCCCTTCTCTGTTAAAAAAATTTATGAAACAGATGAAAGCTGAGGATGCCGATATTGTCATCGGGTCAAAACTTCACCCGGAATCAAAACTTGACTACCCAATGCCTAGAAGAGTTATGAGCTACACCTACTATATAATGCTCAAGCTCCTCTTCCACCTTGGTATTCATGATACCCAGACAGGTATCAAGCTATTTAAGGCTGAGGTCATAAAACCCATAGCTGAGAATCTGTCAATCTCCGGTTATGCATTTGACATAGAGATCCTCGTGGCCGCCCATAAACAGGGTTACGTAATCTCTGAGGCTCCAATAGTCCTGAACTACAGCAGAGATGACTCAGCAAATGGACGAAGGATACAGATCAAAGACATATGGAAAGTATTTACGGACACCGTAGCTATCAAGAAGAAATACAAGTAAAATATTATGGAGAGAGTATTTATTAATAATCTACACTACTTATAAGGAGAATTTTATGAACTACGAAAGCGCATATAAACTTTTAGAAGAAAAGGGGCAGCTGCATCTTCTCAGATACTATGACTCAATAAGCAACGAAGAAAGGGAAACTCTTTTGAATCAGATTGACGAGATTGATTTTTCACTGATAGATATGATAGGAAAAAACAATTCTGGAAAAGATTCCGATATCGCACCTGTTGCGGCACTTCAGCTCGATGCCATCCGAGCCAACCACGACGAATATATGAGAGTTGGTCTCGATGCCATAAAGAACGGAGATCTCGCCCTTGTTCTTCTTGCAGGCGGTCAGGGAACCCGCCTTGGTTTTTCTGGTCCAAAGGGTACATTCAATGTCGGCATCACAAAAGACATGTTTATTTTCCAACTGCTGATTGAACACACTCTGGACATCGTAAAACTTGCTGATACATGGATACATTTCTTCATCATGACAAACGAAAAGAACCATGAAGATACAACATCTTTCTTTAAGGAGCATGATTATTTCGGATATAATCCTGAATATGTACATTTCTTTAAACAGGAGATGGTTCCTTCTGTAGATTTTAACGGCAAGATATACCTTGAGGAGAAAGGTCGAATCGCTATGTCTCCTAATGGAAACGGAGGCTGGTTCTCTTCTCTTTGCAAAGCTGGTCACCTCAGCAAGCTCACAGAGCACAACATCAAATACATAAATGTATTTTCTGTTGACAATGTACTCCAGCGAATTGCTGATCCTGTTTTCCTCGGAGCTGTGATAAAGGAGGGATATCTATCGGGAGGAAAGGTTGTCAGAAAGGCTTACCCTGATGAGAAAGTGGGTGTTCTCTGCACAAACCATGGAAGACCATATATCGTTGAATACTATGAGCTCACAGATGAAATGCGTGATGAGCGCGACGAGAATGGTGATTATGCTTATAACTACGGCGTTACCCTGAACTACATCTTCCCTGTCGACAGACTTATGAAGATAATGAATGAGAACATGCCTCTACATATAGTAAAAAAGGCAATTCCTTTTGTGGATGAAAATGGTGATATTGTAAAACCTGCCGAACCAAACGGCTATAAGTTTGAAACTCTTGCATTAGACATGATCGCATTTATGGGAACCTGTCTTCCATTTGAAGTAGAGCGCGAAAAGGAGTTTGCGCCTATAAAGAATGCAGCAGGAAATGATTCTATTGATTCCGCAAGGGAACTTTTAAAGAAAAACGGATACACATTATAGCATCACAAGAACAGTAAAGATCAGGGAGAGCATCATTATATATCATGACGCTCTCCCTGATCTCTTTTTATATCAATCTATTTCTTTTTATTTTCCATCCGGCTTATCAAATGTTTCGGAAATCTGCGTTCCACTCTCCGACTCCCGAACTATCTCATTTATCGCCTCACGGACAAGTTCTGACATAGATACATGTCTTGTATCAGCACATTTGTTGAGTTTTTTGTGCGTTTCTGCATCGATCCTCAGTCTTAGGATCGTATCTTTTCTCTTGTCTGTGGGTCTTCCCGGACCTCTTTTTTTTACATCTTCAGCCATATTGTTCTCCGACTATCCCTATTACAGGAAATATTTTTTAACACCATTTACAGCATAATTCACAAAGTACAGACAGCTCTTTAGAAAACCATATCCAAGTTTCCTATACACGGCAAATGTCTTTTTAGCAGACGAGAGTTTTGATCCTGATTTGCTGTTTTTCACCACTCGGTACAACAGCAATGGTTCATTAATGAGAACCGCCCGTCCGCCATCCTTCAATATCTGCAGCCAGCAGATGTAATCCTCATGGATCTCATCATTTCCCATTGGATACTTTAACAGTGTATTTCTATCTGCAACAACCGATGAGCAATTTATCACATTCCCCTTAAGCAGCTGTCTGTAGGTAACTGTTTCCGGCACCTCTATGATCTTTCCTGTGCGATGTCCATCCTCACCCATGAGTTCCCTTGCTGTTGAACAGATCACCGCACCTGTTTTTTTCATTAACGTAAGCTGTTTTTCCAGTTTGCCGTCAGCCCACACATCATCAGAATCAAGAAACGCGATCCTGTCACAAGCTGCAGCTCTCACTCCGCGATTTCTCGACTCAGCAACTCCCGAATTCGTGTTATTCAGCAATATTTTAACGCGGGGATCTGTTTTATATTTCATCAACACCTGTTCCGTGTCATCCTGCGAACCATCGTCCACCACTATAACCTCTACAGGCACACTTTGTGAAAGCGCCGAATCAATAGCTGCCTCTATCGTATCACAGCTGTTGTAAGAAGGTATAACTACCGAAACTTTAGCATTTGTCATACTATCACCTGCATATTAATTTTATATGATCTTTATTGATCTTTACCCATATCAGTCTTTTTTCCATCCATCTTCAAGTCGTAAAACGCATCCTCCGCCTCATCAAGCCCTTCCGGTTTCACATTTACAGGAGACGGTATCTGAATCTTTTCGCCGTCTCTGAGAGCCGTAGTCATGTTGGAGGCAACACCTTCTGATGTCTCCTTCTGGAACATAATCTTTACTGTAAGCAGCATAAGCTTTAAGTCAAGCCATATTGAGTACTGCTCATAGTAAGTGAGATCAAGTTTCACCTTATCTCTCGGCGTGGTGTTGTATTTACCATACACCTGTGCATATCCTGTAAGTCCTGCTTTCATCTTTAGTCTGTAATCAAACTCAGGGAAAGTCTTCTTGTATAACTCAGCTATCTCTGGTCTCTCAGGTCTTGGTCCCACAAGCGACATATCTCCCTTAAGTACATTGAAAAGCTGTGGCAGCTCATCGAGATGAAGTTTTCTAAGTACCTTGCCAACCGGCGTTATCCTGTCATCATCTTTCTTTGCAAGCTGCGCACCATGAGCCTCTGAATCCATCTTCATACTTCTGAACTTTATTATCTTGAATACCTTGCCATTAAGCGTCAGTCTGTCCTGCCTGTAGAATACCGGACCTCTATCGTAAAGCCATATAGAAAGTGCTGATATGATCATAAATGGCGATGCTATGATCAGCAATATAAATCCGCACACAATATCCATGATCCTTTTGATGATCATGTCATCTCCTGTAAGCCCCTGGTTTCTTGACAACAGGATAGGTGTATCAAACAAATGTATCGGTTCTGCGCCGAGTATGATTATATCGGAAAGTTTTGGCACAACATATGATCTTATGGAATGTTCGAAACAATACTTCACAAGCTCATTTCTGATATAGGCCTTTGTCTCACATATGATTACTCCATCGTACTGGAGTATCTTCTCCTTAATTGCCTGCTCGCCCTCACTTACATGTATCCTGTCTTCTATTACGTACTTATCCTTACGGGCATTGATCTTGTCTATAAACTCCATCGGAGTCTTATATCCATATACCAACAGCAGATGCCTTGGCGGATACATCTTCGCATAAAGAAATCTGCAGGCAAATATCCACATCAGGATGACTATTGCTTCAAGTACGGTAACCTCAAGCAAAGGTCCAGGATTTACGTAGTCACGACAGATTATACAAAGCTGTAAATAACCAACCACATTTGCACACACAAGTGCCAACAGCTGTGAATATACTATATCCAACAACCTAAAAAATCCCACTCTGTATCCACCGTATAACTTGGTAAACAGAACTATGATGATTCCATACATTCCGATAACCGCCCAGTTTCCTCTTCTACAGAACGGAAGCGTAAGCGTTACCTCATAGTCCTGGTACCACATGAGTCCAAACAGCACCAGCTCCACAGCAATGAGTACGCAAGCCTCACCCACTGTTATGAGACGTTTATACCTATCCCTCTTTCTCACTCTTCTGTTTTCTTCCATATTAAAGCATCTCCCTAAGCATCTTGTTAACAGATCCAGGATCTGCTTTACCCTTCATAGCTTTCATAACCTGACCGACAAGTGCTCCGAGAGCCTTCTCCCTGCCACCCCTGTAATCCTCTACAGCCTTCGGATTGTTATCTATGGCTACCTGGCATGCCTCTTTAAGGGCATTGTCATCCTGAACTGTCACAAGTCCGTTATCCTTTACATACCTCTCAGGATCAATATCCTCAGCAAATACCTTCTCGAACACTTCCTTTGCTACACCGCCGTTGATAACCCTGTCATCCACAAGCTTGATGAGCTTTGCAAGATTCTCCGCTGAAAACTTCAGGTCTTCCGCATCAACACTGTTCTCTTTCATAAGTCTCATGGTCTCTCCCATAAGCCAGTTGGACACCTTCTTTGCCGGCGCTCCCAGTGCGATGGCATCCTCAAACAGATCTGCCATCTTCTTTGATGCTGTGATTATATCTATATCATAATCAGGAATCGCATATTCCTCTTTGTATCTTATCTTCTTTTCTTCTCTGAACTCAGGCTGTGCGTCTCTGACCTGCTGGAGCCACTCATCGCTGATGTGGATAGGTACAAGATCAGGATCAGGGAAATATCTGTAGTCCTGTGCATCCTCCTTGGATCTCATAGGATATGAATACTCCTTGGTGTCATCCCATCTTCTTGTCTCCTGAACAACCTTCTCACCGGACTCGATGAGATCGATCTGCCTCTCTCTCTCATTCTCTATGGCTCTGGCGATGGCCTTGAATGAGTTCAGGTTCTTTGTCTCTGTACGTGTACCAAACTCCTCCGAGCCAACCTCTCTGACCGAAAGATTAACGTCAGCACGCATTGATCCCTCATTAAGCTTACAATCTGAAGCACCGAGATACTGTATCGTCTCCCTGAGCTTTTCAAGATATGCTATTACATCCTCCGCAGATCTCATATCAGGCTCAGATACTATCTCTATAAGCGGAACACCTGAACGGTTGAAATCAACAAGTGAGCTGTCTGTATATGGATCATGGACAAGCTTACCTGCGTCCTCCTCCATATGTATCTCATGGATTCTCACATATTTCTTGACACCGTCCACCTCTATCTCTACCTTACCATCCCTGCATATTGGGTAGTAAAGCTGTGATATCTGATAGTTCTGTGGGTTATCAGGATAGAAATAATTCTTTCTGTCAAACTTACAGTTCTGTGTGATCTTACAGTTTGTCGCAAGACCAACTGCGATCGCCTTATTTACAACTTCCTTATTAAGTACTGGGAGTGAACCCGGCATTCCGGTACATACCGGACACGTATGTGTATTAGGAGCTCCTCCAAATGCTGTGCTGCAGCCACAGAATATCTTTGTCTTGGTCGCTAGCTCTACATGGACCTCAAGTCCGATGACTGTCTCATATGTCTTTGCCATCTCTTACAGCCCCCTTTCTGAAACCTGTGCAGGTCTCTTGTATTCTCTGGTCTTCTCAAATGCATAAGCTGCTCTTATAATAGTCTTCTCCTCAAATGCATTTCCTACCATCTGTACTCCAATCGGCATTCCGTCCTTATCTGTTCCACATGGAAGTGATATTCCAGGAAGTCCAGCAAGGTTTACAGGAACGGTGTACACATCACCCAGATACATCTTAATAGGATCTGAGAGTGACTCTCCCATCTTCAGAGCTGTTGTAGGTGCAACAGGTCCAAGGATGATATCATACTTCTCAAACGCCTTGTCATATGCCTGTTTGATGAGCGCCTTTGCCTTAAGTGCTTTAACGTAATATGCATCATAATATCCTGAACTCAGTACAAATGAACCGAGCATGATTCTTCTCTTTACCTCAGGGCCAAATCCCTCTGAACGGCTTTTCTTGTACATGTTGTGAAGATCTGTGTACTCTGATGTTCTGTAGCCGTACTTTACACCGTCGAATCTCTCAAGGTTTGAGCTCGCCTCCGCTGATGCTATGATGTAGTATGCCGGGATCGCGTACTCAACCATGCCAAGATCAAACTCCTCAACTATCGCGCCCTTTGCCTTAAGAGCCTCAGCTACACCGTATACGGCATCCTTAATCTCAGGCTCAAGCCCCTCTGTGAAATAATCTCTTGGAAGTCCTATCTTAAGTCCCTTTACATCATCCACCAGAGCGCTTGTAAAATCATTGTCATCCCTGTTTACTGATGTTGAGTCTTTCTTGTCATACTGTGATATGACCTCAAGGATAGTTGCACAGTCCTCAACATTCTTTGCCAGAGGTCCGATCTGATCAAGTGATGAGCCGTATGCTATAAGTCCATATCTTGAAACTCTTCCATAGGTTGGCTTGATTCCTGTGACACCACAGAATGATGCAGGCTGTCTGATAGAACCACCTGTGTCTGAACCCAGAGCACATGGAACCTCCTCACCGGCAACTGCTGCCGCTGAACCACCTGATGAGCCGCCCGGAACCCTGTTTATATCCCATGGATTTCTTGTCTCTCCAAAGTACGATGTCTCCGTTGTGCTTCCCATGGCAAACTCATCCATGTTGGTATGTCCAACGATGACTGCCCCTGCCTCCTGAAGTTTCACCACTGCCTCGGCTGTATATGTCGGGACAAAATTTGAAAGTATCTTTGATGAACAGCTTGTCTGCACCCCAGCCTGACACATATTGTCCTTTATAGCAATTGGAACTCCTGCAAGAGGACCGTCAAGCTCCCCTGCATCTATCTTCTTCTGCACTTCCTCCGCCTGGGCGAGTGCTCCTTCACGGTCAACCGTGACAAAACTGTTGTAATCTTTCTCACAAGCCTCTATGCTGTCAAGACAAGCCTGTGTCGCCTGAACAACGCTTACCTGTCCGTCTTTAATAGCTTTTCCCAGCTCTACAGCTGTCATACCCATTAAATTCACTTCAGCCTACCTCCTAGTCAAATGTCTTTGGCACCTTGTAGCAGCCGTCTTTCTGCTCCGGTGCATTCTTCAGCATGTTCTCTCTGTCGTCGTCATTTGTGACTACATCTTCGCGGAACACATTATTGTATGGGAATGTATGGCTCATTGCCTCCACACCTTCTGTATTAAGTTCATTCAGTTTGCTGACATAATCAAGCATGTCTGACATATCCTTCTTTGCCTGCTCTTTCTCCTCCTGGGAAAGCTCAAGCTTTGCAAGGATTCCAACATAATCAATCGTTTCATCAGTTATCGTCATGTTCTTGTTCTCCTATCTTTTATGAGCAAAAATAAAGAATGTGCCTTTTTATTATTCTGTGTCAAATAATGTAAACACATTCTCCTGCCTTAGTATTTTGTACCACAAAATTCCTCTAAAATATATCACATCCAGACATATTATGCAAGACTGAGAGCTGTTTTAGCCGCATGCACAGAAACACCGCCATGTAAAAACGCTATTTACATGACGGTGCTAAAGATCTGGTATTTTTTTACTTCACTCATACCTAGCTGTACTTTTTAACTTTTTTATATATCACTACCCCCGCACTTCCCATAAGTGCAATTACTATCACACAGGCTATCTCCTTTAAGGGCAGCCTGTCACCAGTATCAGGATGTCTGCCTGGCGGAGTGCTGCGCGTTGTTGTCATTGTCACTGTTGTGACATTCGTACTCCATGTGGTTTGTTCCGTTGTTGTCCCCTCTGTCGTTGTCAACTCCGTGGTTGTGCCAGTTGTGGTTTCTGTCGTTGTATCTTCTGTTGTCGTGTCCTCTGTTGTGGTATCCTCGGTTGTCGTCTCCTCTGTTGTGGTATCCTCGGTTGTCGTCTCCTCCGTTGTGGTATCCTCGGTTGTCGTGTCCTCTGTTGTGGTATCCTCGGTTGTCGTGTCCTCTGTCGTTGTATCTTCTGTTGTTGCGTCCTCGGTTGTCGTCTCCTCCGTGGTCGTATCTTCTGTGGTCGTATCTTCTGTCGTTGTGTCCTCGGTCGTTGTGTTCTCAGTTGTCGGTTCTTCTTTCGGAAAATCAGTTCCCGGCACTCTGTGGAACTCTCCACCGTTTGAAAATACCTCACTCACCACGCATCCATCCCAGTTATGTCCGAGATTTACTGATGCCTTTGGTGCCATCACAGTTCCAAATCCTCGACCTGCAAATGTAATACTGCCGCTGAACTGTCCATCTGCAGCAGAGCTGTCATAAAAGTTAAAATACATCCTGTTGCAGGCATTAAAATAGTTTCCATTGTCATTTGCCTTCGCGTCATTTTTGCTGCCAAATATCATATCCCCAAACACTACATCCTGCGCACCACTCAGATCAATGTTCATGAGAAGAACGGTATCCCCATCACAATCCGGGAACTCAAAATAAATCGGATTGGTATTTGCCGACAGTTCGTTGTAGTCCAGCGACACAGCATGCATACCATCGCCATTTACCGCAATTCGTCTGTTATTTATATCTCCACCCAGATCTATATCCACAGTCTCCTCTGTATCAGCATATATCTTAAGTTCCTGACTGTATTCAATAAATCTTCTCTGTATGTCAGACATATCGGCATACTTTGAGTATTCTCCCTTCTCAGCAAGCTCCGCATCAGTCTTAACATTTGCAGGTCTGTCAAGCTTTATCTCAGAGCCGTTGTTCATAATTATATAAACACTGCCATCCTCTGCTCTTCTAATGTCTGCGCCTGTATACAGCATATCAGTATCCACATCCGACACACAGCCATTCATATTCTCAGCATCCTCAAAATAGAACTCCTCATACACCCCGTAAGAATTTCTGAGTCCCGAGTTGGAATTTGCATTTAGCGTCTTTGTTATAAAATTGCTGTGCAAATGTGTCTGCACATTCAATGTATCAAAACATATCACTCCGAAATCACCCATAAGTTCTGCGGTTGATCTGTCCTGCAGTACATAACTTCCATCATCAGTCTTCCCAAATGCTCCTATAATTCCAGTCGTCACGCAAAGCACTAAAATCACTGAAACTGCAGCTGCAATGAGCTGTACAGTACGAAATCCCATTCTCCTATCAAGGTTCCCTCTCATTCAATGTCCGCCTTAACTTTTTCGTCTCAAATACATGGTATTCAACAAACATCGATGTTATTCATTTTAATTATAAAAATCCCGGGCGGATTCGACATTTTGCTCAAAACAGTGAGCTACATTATGTCTTATCCATCCGGGATAATATTTATTTATATTTGCTTATATTTATTCGTACCTAACGCTTACACTATAACTTTCGACCGACTCCGTATTCTCAAGTCTCTACTCTATGATACTCACTATCTCCTCAGAGTCAGCCTTGACATTATATGTCTCTCCGATATCAAGTTTGTTATATATAGCCTCTTTAACTTTATATGTCTTTTCCTTATTCTTCACTTCACATGTGACTTCATATTCAACTGATTTTTCCCCTAGTCTCTCCTTGTCTGTGAGCTGGGGATCTGGGTATTCCGGTGTCTTTCCACCGCCCTCTGCAGTCTCCGTCCTGTCGTACTTCCACCTCCATATTGTATAATAATACTTCGTCTTGTATATTGGCTTATCTCTGTACACAGGGACAGACCTCGTTCTCGTCACATATCCGTAATCATCCACGTCATTTGCCACCTCGGAAAATGTTCCATCGCCATTGTCCTCGTAGCTGTACTCCACATGGGAACCTATCACTTCATATGAATCATAAGTCTCCTCGCGCTCACCCACATATTCCTGTTCTGTATGATGGACCTCCTGTTTCGTGGTCTTTAGCGTAGCGCCCTCAGGGAGTTCCCAGTCATCTTCATCACACAGAAGATATTTCTCCACATCAACACTGGTCTTCCACGACATATCCTTGACTGTGACTGTTCTCTTCTTCGGCATGGCTATGATCGCCGCAAGTCCGATTATCGCCGCTATCACCAGCATGCCGATCAGTACTATCTTCCATGCTCCAAATGAACGGCTCCGTTTGCTAACCCCCTGCCCACTGTTTTGTCCTCCGGCCGCTGTTCCCGTTCCGGATGCACTTCTGGCATTCTTTGCATCCTGTTCTTTTCTGACATCAAAATAAGCCTTATCCTGTGAATCCCTTTCAGCGCCACAGCTGCTGCACCGTGTGTTAAGAGCAGAATTGTAATTACCGCAATGATCGCATAACCAGTCGGCACCTTTTCCCTTTGTCTGACTCTCCTCCGCAGACAAGTACCGCACTCCATCCATATAGAACTTAACTTCCTGTCCTCTCGGCTTTCCGCAGGATGGACACTCACGTTTCGTTCCTTCTATATGTTTCGTACTACAATAAGGGCAGTCCCAATACCCCATTACAAGTTTACCCATATTCTATATCCTCCCTGTATATTTCCTTATCTCATCTCCTACAATACACAATATGTAACCACTCTTGGGCGTGATAACCACTTCATTATACCCTGCCACCTGATGAACCTTTAGTGACAAACTACAGATAACTTACCTGAACAGACTCATCGTAATCATGAGGTGTCTTGTTATCGGTCTTATGTCCAACTGCAAGCGCTATCTGAAATGAATACCCTTCTGGTATAGCAAGTGCCTTATCAAAATATGACTTCTTTTCCCCGTGAAGAGCATCATACACACAACCTATGATCAAGTTGCCAAGTCCCATGCTCTCTGCCGCTATAGCCATATTCTGAACTGCGATTCCTGAATCCACCTTGCTCCATCTGTAATCATCCTCTGCGCTCAGGAATATCAAAACAGGCGCCTCATAGTAGAAATTATGCGGCTGCTTATCCTGTCCTCGAAGTGCCCTCTTTTCCGCATCAAGTTCTTCCAGAATTGGCGCATCACCCTTGACAACTGTAAAATGTATCTCCTTCTTATTCATACCTGTCGGTCCCTGAAGTCCAGCCTTGATGATCGCATCAATCTGGTCTTTTGATACCTCTTCCTCACTGTAAGCCCTTGCAGAACTTCTCTTCCTTATTACCTCTAATACCTGATTGTCCATTGTCTTATTACCTCCTATAATGAAATCTATGTTTGAATTTCCACATACTATGATTTTTATCTATCTACTACATTTTAATTCTATACCGTAATCTCTATCTGATTTCCTTCTATGGAAACTACACAACTCTCATAGTAGCCATCACCTGTCGTTCTCGGTCCGCTTATCACCTCGTAGCCATCAGACTCAAGCAGCCTGGTAAGTTCATCCACCTTTTCCTTGCAGCCCACGCCT
>URJU01000055.1 GCA_900548315.1 uncultured Coprococcus sp.
GATGACGAAGGTCATCCACACCAGCTTTCAGAAGTGCGATGTACTCCGTTCCGCCTATCTTGTAAATGATTCCGGAATCGTCAACCCTCACATATGCCATCTTGTTGCTCACATCATCCGACTCATCCTGACTTCCGGTCCGGGTATCTTCATCCCCGGATGTCTGATTGTCGTAATTGCTGTCTTTATCCGATGAACCACCGTCAAAACACGTTGATATATTAAGCACAAATGTACCATTCTGATCTGATGTTTCGTCAGAGTCTGAATTATAGCTGATCGTCACTGTCAGCTCCGGCTCATCAAGTCCGTACTTTTTCAGCTGGTCATCGCTTGCATTGTATGTCACATAATCGGTCAGTGAGAGATCTGTGATATTCTTTATGTAGCTGTTAACGTTTTCTGTATCAAGTGCAATCGTCTCGCCATCGTTATCAACAAAGTACTTGTCGTCATCATTATAAGTCAGCTTATTGTCATCATTTCTCTGTACTGAATACTCCTGGGCACCCGAAAATTCCACCGATGCCACGTCTGACATGTCGGGTATGGAATCATTCTGGATGAGGTCTGTCATCTCAACCTCATAAGTCTCAAACGGATCATTTGCCGCAAGATAGACTTTTCCATCACCTATGGACACATATCTCTGTTCATCCATCTTGCTGTAACCGCCCAGCTTCACTTCATAGTCTTTGTCGCCGGCAGTGATCTTGATCGTGCATGTTGGATCATCTAGACCATACTGGCTGTAGTCCTCCACATCATCTATAGTGAATGACACATCAAATGAAGAGAACATGTCAAGGAGAGTATCCATCTCATCCTGACTCACAGGGAAATTAGAATCACTGTCATATATCCATTCGCCATCCTTGTGGAACGCATACGAATGATCTTCATACTCCCACGAAAGTGCCGTCACGTCATCCTTATCTATAGAAAGAACCGTCTCATTGCTGTTCTTTATCTTCTCCTTTTTCTCCTCATGACGGCTCACGGCAAATGCAGCTGCACATATAACCACAAGTACACAGAGGAGAATACTAAGTTTCTTATACCGTTTCATTCTGTCTCCTCCTTCTTCTGATAACCACATATATTCCTGCACAGATAAATGCTATCGGGAGTATTCCTATCATGACTGTCTTCAGCGTGGACGCTGTGGATTCATTTATGGTAAGGTAATTGTAGCTGAGTGATTTGCTTCTTATTGATACCGCGTCACTCTCACCGACAAGTTCAGACAGAGCATTCATGGCAAGGTTCAGGTTTGCGCCTGATGAATATGAGTTGTACATATCCTCAAGGAAGGTTCCGGATGAAAACCATATGATCTGTCCGCCGCCATCACACGCAACCGACACACCAAGTGCAAACGGTCCTACAGCATCTCCGTCTTCTTTCTCATATGTAGTTATATTATATCCATCAGCCTTGTTGTATGCTGCATCGGATGTTGAAAGAAGTGTGGTGACTGCGCCACTGGTATCATTTACCCTCATGCCCTGTGCCACCGGCATAAGCACATAATACTTCTCGTCTATGAGTGGATCTGTGATATCATTGCTGTTCATATCCGGCATCAGCATATAAGGTGCCTGAAATGCATAGTGATCACGGTCGCCCTCGATCACAACGCCCTCCTGGGTCTCTATGTTGTATTCCTCAAGCAAGCTGTACAAATTTGTAAAGCTGCCGCTCTCTACAGGTCCCGCAGCCACCATGAGCTTGCCTCCATTCTTTGTGTAGTCTGAGAGAATATCCTTTTCCTCCTCAGATATATCGCTGGCAGGTGCGTATATGAGTACGACATCCGCATCCTCCGGCACGGAATCCTCATTGAGCAGGGAGAATGTACTTGTCTCCATATTTTCTTTCTTGATATGATCGCTGAATGTCTCCGGCAGATCACTCTCACCATGTCCCTGAAGTATGTAGAGCTGCGGATGCTCATCGCTCACCACATAATCTATGGCTGAAGTGATAGCTCCCTCGCCGTCAAATGATGTCTCCGATGAGTACGTTGCCATATTGGTCTGTGTGACATAGATGTCACTGTATGGAATGTATCTGTTCACATCGCCGCACTCCACAACTAAGCTGTTATTTGCCACATCCTCCGATGTATATTTCTCTGCGAATGTCGGATATGCATCCGGATCCTTCTTCACCACCTCGATATGATCTGACAGGCTTTCATATTTCGCCAGCAGATTCTCTATTACAGAATTTTCCTTGCCGGACTGAACTATCCAGTAGATCGTCACATCCTTTTGCAGAGCATTTATCACGACCTTTGTGTTACTGGTTATGGAATACAGTTTAGTTGAACTCATATCGTACTTAGTTGCAGTAGTCGGCATGACGGATGCGAATACATTCACAGCCACGAGTATTGCCAGGACAATAACTGATATTACAAATGAATACGATCCGGCCCTGAGAGCAGTTCTGTTCTTTATGCTCACTTTCTTTCTGTCTGTTTTTTTCTTCATCAGTTATACCTCCTTTTCTCAAGAGACTGCACCGTGAGAAAAACAAAGAATATGACTACAGTCAAATAATACACTATGGCTGTCATGTCAAACACTCCGCTTGTAAATGTATAAAATCTCTCGAACAATGATAATTTCTCCATGATGTCTGGCAGCAGTCCTTCAAATTTTGAACTGTCCACATAGTATGTGATACCTGTCGCCGCCAGCACTACAACCGTAAATCCAAGTGACAGGTTTTCATTTCCTGTCAGATACCGTATGAGGGCTCCGAGCAGAACTGCTATGACTATGAGGGAGATCGCAGAACCGATCGCCTTAGTCGACACATACTCTGCAAGCGACACGCTAAAATAATTTAAAAGTATGACCGGCACTGTGATACCTGCTGCTATTCCCTGGCTATCCGTAAGAGATGATATGAACATTCCTATGGCTATGAGCGCTGCACCCATACAGAAAAATGCAAGCAGCGAGCCATATGATGTCGGCAGATATACCTCTCCGTACTGTGCAAATATAAGTGGGTAAAGGCATATTATAAGCAGAGGTATCAGATATACCACCAGCATTGCCAGATACTTGCCCAGCACTATCTGACTGGTCTTAAGCGGAAGTGAATACAGCAACTGATCTGTGCGCTGCTTCCTCTCCTCCGATATGACTCTCATTGTAAGTATAGGCACAAATGCGACAAAGCCTATGCACACAAAACTTAGCACATACTCAAAGTTGGCAACCGCAGATCTTATGTTGTACATCATGGCTCCAACACCCACAAATGCCAGCAGGAACGCCGCAAATATGTACGCTGTCATCGAATGAAAATATCCGGATAATTCATGTTTTAACACTGCTCTCACTGCTCATCCACCTCCTGTTCTTGTTTATTTCCCTGTTCCTCAGTTACACCCTGTTCATGCGGCTCGATTTCTGCCTCAGGCTGTCCATCCGATATCACCCCGGACATCGCAGCTCCAGCCCCTGCTTCTCTCTCATTAGGTCTGTCTGTAAGCTCAAGGAATACATCCTCCAGATTTGCCTTTTTGCTGTTCATCTCCAAAATGGCTTTGCCTTTACCTGCAAATGAGAAGAACAGATGTCTGCACACATCCCTTATACATTCTCCATCCACCTCGATATACACTGTTACTGCTGTGTCATCTCTGTCCGTGATCTCCCACCGAGTAACCTTATCTATATCTTTAAGACTGTCAGCAACATCTTCCTCCGTAGCCTCAACTGTGAGTGTTATACCCGATGATGCCATCATGAGCTGCTCCAGATTCTCAGGTTCATCAAATGCAACAAGGTGTCCCTTTGATATGATGAGTACCTTCTCACATATCGCCTGAACCTCCGACAATATATGTGAGCTGAGTATCACCGTGTGATCCTGTCCAAGCTGTCTTATCAGCTCCCTGATCTCTATGATCTGGATCGGATCAAGTCCAACCGTCGGCTCATCCAGTATGATGGCCTTCGGATTTCCAAGAAGTGCCTGGGCTATGCCGACTCTCTGTCTGTAGCCCTTTGAAAGAGATGCTATAAGACGGTTCTTTACCTGATCTATATTGACCTTCTCCACCACCTCATCTATCTGTCTGCGCAATTCTCTGCCTCTGATCCCTTTTGCCTCGCCAACAAATTTTAAGTACTCAAGCGGAGTCTCATTGGTATACACCGGAGGTATCTCTGGCAGATAGCCTATACACCTCTTTGCCTGCTCAGGCTCATCAAATATGTCATGTCCATCTATGATGACATTTCCCTCGGTTGCAGACAGACATCCTGTCATAATGTTCATGGTGGTGGATTTTCCCGCACCATTTGGGCCGAGGAAACCATACACATGTCCCTCGCCGATCTCAAATGAAAGATCATGCACCGCAACGAAATCTCCATAGCACTTCGTAAGATGCTCTACTTTAATCATACAAAACCTCCTTTTTGTAACTGCGTATCACTCTGTACAGTATATGAACCCAACCTGAAATGTACTTGAAAATGTCTGTGAAAAAAGTTTGTATTTTTTCCTTGAAAATGTAACAGAAAAAACACAAAATCCGCTTACTATTTTCGCTATATGGAATGAGTTATCTATAAATATAAATTATCGGGAGATTTTGCTATGCGTGTACTGATTGCTGAAGATGAGGTGTTCCTTGCAAGAAGCCTAAAATATCTGTTGGAAAAACAAAAATTTGTGGTCGATATAGTTCACAATGGGCTTGAGGCACTGGACTTTTTTCATACCACAGCATATAACGTTGTTGTGCTGGATATTATGATGCCCGGACTTGACGGACTTGGGGTATTAAAGAGAATCCGGTCAGAAGGGGCAAAGGTTCCTATCATGATGCTCACAGCAAAGTCTGAGATTGAGGACAGGGTTGCAGGACTCTCCGCAGGAGCAGACGACTACGTGCCAAAGCCATTTGCAGCCGCTGAATTCATTGCCAGGGTAAAGGCACTGTCAAGACGAAGTGAGAGCTACACATCCGATCAGATCAAAATTGGAAATGTGACTCTTGACCGTGATACATATGAATTATGCTCAGATTCAGAGACTATCAGACTCAACACTAAAGAATACCAGCTCATGGAGTTATTTCTGAGCCATCCCCACAGGATATTTTCATCTGAGTACATTATGGATAATATATGGGGACAGGACTCCTATTCCTGTATTGATGTCGTATGGACATATATCGGATTTGTCCGAAAGAAACTGCGTGCAGTTGGAGCCGACGTTGAGATCCGAACAGTCAGAGGATCCGGCTACACTCTGGAAGAAGAAAAATGCCTGTAAACAGCAAAGGCCACGGTCTAACATTCACCGTGGCCTTTGAAGATCTTTATCTGCTATATGAAAATATCCTGTTCATGAAACTACCTCATATATGGCGTATCCCACAGCTTGAGCTTTGTTCCAATGCCTTCCCTGAGTGCTTTCTGGTAGCACTCGTAGCCCCAGCCTACATCAAGGATCGGCATACCGCCAAGACTCACAAGAAAGATCTCGTCATCACTCGTTCGTCCCGGCTCGAGGTCTCGCATTATGTTCCCCAGATGCCTAATCTCACTCTTCTCTATCCAGCCATCCGTCACCATATTTACAAAATGTATTCCCGGTGTTCCAAGTGATATCCTGTTACCGTCCTCATCCCACTCCTGATACACATTTACATATTCCTCATACATCTGAATGTTGTCCACAACCTTCGTCACATGGTCTCTGACAAATTCCAGATCCATATCCATGGTTCCAGATGATATGATAGTGCATCCCGGTTTTACCCATGCCGGATCTATAACCGGCCATTTTCTCGGTTCAACAGATACCGCCTCCGCTATTATGTCTGCATCCCTCACAGCTTCCTCCAGAGTATCGCAGACGATTATCTCCTTGAGACTCTTATAGTTCTCTCTGGCAAAATCCGCCAGCTCATGGGCTGTGTGCGAGGTCTTTGAGCTGCCCTTGATCTTCAGCACCTCCATGTCCGGGAACTTCGCCATGATAGCCATGAGGCTTGTCCTTCCTATGACTCCTGCGCCGAGGATAGTCAGTACCTTGCTATCCTTTCTTGCAAGATACATGGCAGTAAGTCCGGGCATTGCCCCGGTTCTCATGGCACTTAAGAGATTGGCTGACATATACGCCAGCGGCTGACCTGTCTCCACGTCATTTAATGTCGCCATGAGTATGGATCTCGGCAGACCCTTGTGTGAATTTCTGCCATTTGAGCCATACCATTTCTCACCACACATATGAAATCTGCCGCCAAGGTATGCCGGCATCGCCATGAATCTTCTGTCTGCAGAATCCGCAAGCGGGAAGTTCGGAATATCCGACTTCTCCGGGAATATGAGCTGTACACCGTGGTCGTTATGCGCTCTGCCGCCCATGAGATAATCACCCTCACTTAAGAGTGTTATAACTTCTCCTATGGTGTCCACAGCCCTGTCCGCATCAAGTACGCCCGCCTTTATCATGTCCTCTTCATTCAGAAATAAGAATTCAACCTTGCTGTCCATACTGCCACCTCCTGCTGTATACATTGGTTACTTAAAACATCTTCTATATATCTCCACTACATCCGTCTTCGTCAGAGGCACTCTGCAATACTCAAGGCCCTCTGCTGCCGCCTTCTCAGCCATCTCGTCAAAGTCCTTCTCATACGGCACGCCCAGCTCGCCAAGATCCGAGGTAAGTCCCATGTCCTCATACAATTTCTGAGTCTTTGATATTGCCTCTCTGGCTATATCATAAGGATCCTTTGTCTTGTCTATATCCCACACATTCACGCCGTAATTTACGAGAACCGGAAGGCTCTTCTCATTAAGAATGTAATCCATCAGAACCGGCGTGATGATCGCAAGTCCGTGTCCATGTGTTATATCATAATATGCACTGAGCTGATGCTCTATGGAGTGCGCCGGCCACGGGCCATCTTTGCCACACGCTATGAATCCATTTATCGCCCACTCTGATGCCCAGAGGATATTTGCCCTGGCATCATAGTTGTCCGGATCTGAGACTGCCACCGGGCCATACTTGATAAGTGTTTTAAGAAGCGCCTCCATCATGCGGTCCTGCATGTATGTGTCTCCGTTATCTGCAAAATAAACCTCAAATATATGGTTCATGATATCCGCCACACCTGCTGCCGTCTGGTATGCAGGAACAGAAAATGTATACTCAGGGTCAAGTATCGCATATGCCGGATAGAGCAGATCAGATGCAATGTCCTTCTTCTGCTTTGTTTCCTCATTTGTGATAACTGCAAATGGATCCATCTCGGAGCCTGTCGCAGCCATAGTTGCAACAGCTATGATCGGCACTGCATTTTTTATCTTCTCAGAGTGTCCCACCAGCTCCCACGGATCTCCATCATAGCACGCTCCGGCTGCTATAGCTTTGGAACAGTCTATCGTACTTCCGCCGCCCACAGGCAGTATAACCTTCACATCATGTTCCAGACACATCTGCACACCTTTCTTCACCGTTGTGAGTCTCGGGTTGGGTTCCACACCAGAAAGCTCAATATGGGAAATGTGACTACAGTCAAGTAACTCGATTATCCTGTCGTACAGCCCTGTCCTCTTTATACTTCCGCCTCCGTACACCAGCAGAACACTATCTCCGTATTCGCTGATGTACCCCGGCAGATCATCAATGGCGCCCTTGCCAAATGATACCTTTGTCGGAATATTATAAAAGAAATTTTCCATGACATACCTCTCCTTTTTCTAACTGTCATCGTTGATACTTTTTACTCTCTGAAGTTTTCTTATCTTACTCCACAGAATTTCTCCGCCAATAATATACAACCATGATTCATACGCTGTCTACCTGACAGCTTTAAATCTGTCATACCGTAGAGAAGATATATCCACAACCGTCTTCTCGCCGAGCGTCATCTGTGAGAGCATCAGTCCAACAGCCGGTGCTGTTCCAAATCCATGTCCTGTAAATCCGCATGCAAGGATAAGTCCCGGCACTTCGTCAACCTCACTTATGACGGGAACCCCATCGTAGCAGAGATCAAGCCATCCGCCCCAGGTTCTGACAATCTTCGCATCCGCCAGCATCGGTATATATCCCATGATCGCCCTGCATCCAGCAGATACGGTGAGTGGTGAAGTCTTGAGTTCATCCAGTCCCATGTCCGTTGTCTCCTCAAGTCCTGAATCCGAACCAAATACAAATGATCCGTGCTGCGACTGATGCCCGTAGAAATCAGCTGATGCAACGCCAAGCATGATATCAAACATATGAGGCTGAACCTCCGTAACCAATGCCTCCTCAAAATACTTTGTCATCGGCACATCTATTCCAACTGTCCTTGCGATGAATCTGCTCTCATATCCGGCAGCCAGGATAACCTTGTCCGCCTCGAACACCTCACCTGATTCCAGTATGACCTTTCTGAGTTTTCCCTTCACCTTCTCAAGTGCAACGACCTTTGCGTCAGTGAAGAAATTTACCCCAAGCTCAGTTGCCCTCTTGTAGTACGCAAGAGTCGTCAACATAGGATTTGCGTGTCCATCTGTAGGACACCAGCTTGCACCGATTATCTCGTCAGAGAGGTATGGGCATATCTCCTTCACCTCTTTGCCGTCTATGATCTTCATGTCAAGTCCGAGGGAGTTTGCATTTGCCGCAAGGTTCCTGAGCTTTTCCATGTGGGCGTCCGTCTTGCCAAGTCTGAGGTTGCCCTTCTGATAATACTCCACGTCAACTCCAAGCTCCTCGGAAAGTGTCGGCCACATATTCTGCACAGCATACATAGCGTATGGCAGCTCCCTTACATCTCTTCCCGACTGTCTGACTCCACCTCCGTTTCGTGAAGAACCTCCGTGTCCTATGCTCGGGCTGCCCTCAAGCACTATGACATCCTTCATCCCGGCCTTTGCCAGATAGTAAGCTGCAGCGCATCCATTTACTCCGCCGCCGATGATTATAACCTCTGCTGTATGTTTACTCATGAGCCTCACCTCCATCTCTCGCAAGTATGCGCATCTCCGTAGGTCTCATAGGTGCCCTTGACGTAGCTGGCTCTATGTCAAGAGGTGACACATGAAGTTCCCTTGCCACAATACTCTTCACCAGCTTGCCACAGGTCTGTCCCTGACACAATCCCATTCCGCACCTGAGGAATCTTCTTATCTCTTCTATAGTCAGCATTCCCGCATGGACTGCCTGCCTTATCTCGCCCTTTGTGACCTCCTCGCATCTGCACACCAGCATGTCGTCATCCGGTGCCGGAACATAAGGTCCTATGGCGTCAAGTTTTTCTCTGATATCTATCATAACCGCACCTCCTTGAAAAATCTTGCCTTCATCACCATGTCCTTCGGCACCTTCATGGTCAGCAGATTTGTATGGTCAAATGCTTTTGCACTTCTGACACTTACGACCTCCGCCTCGCACACCTCATGTCCATCACGTCCAAGTGCCACGCCCTTAGTTCCTTTCTCTGGAATAGGCAGGAACTCATATGGTAATGTCACCGTTCCATAGCCATCCCCGGTGTCCTCGTCAACCAGGAATATGGCCTGTCCTGAACAGCTTGCAACGCACATGCCACATCCTATACATGGATTTTCCGTCACTGTCGGAAGAGAGGTTATATTTGCCCCTATGCTTATGCACCCCTTCGGGCACGCATCCTGGCACGGGTTGCACGGGATGTTCTGGGTGCACTCTATAACCGGGTGTATTCCCTTCCTGTGAGTCACTCCCGGATATCTCTCTATCTCATCATCTGCCACAAAACCATGCTCCAGCAGATTCATCGATATGTCTATGCCTTCCTCTGTCTTCTCGATCAGCTTGCCCCTGTTCTTCGGTGCAAACATTCCCTCACGGAGGCTGCCAAGCGCATCCTCAAGCTCTGATGCACGCTTTTCCATCTCTGATTTACCTATAAATCCGAGATCCTGAGATATGACAGAGCCCGCTATCCTGCCCTCGATCATGGCTGAACTTGCCTCCTCGATTCCGGACACATCGCCGGCTGCAAATATTCCTGGCACGGATGTTCTGCCCCACTCGTCACACTCAGGAACATATCCGCCCGGAGTATCCTTCATCTTTACGCCCGCCTGCTTTAAAAGCTGTGACATAGGCGAAAGTCCAACTGCAACGCATATCGTATCAACGTCAAATGTCTTTTCGGTTCCCTCTATGAAATTGAAATGGCTGTCTACCTGTGCGATCGTCACTCCTGTCACCCTGTCGGTTCCACTCGCCTCAACTATTGTATGTGACAGGTAAAATGGAACTCCGCATCTCGATATCTTTGCAGCATGTACTCCATATCCTCCGATCCTCGGTGCCGCATCAACCAGTGCCACTACCTCACAGCCAGCCTGCATGAGCTGATAGCTGACGACAAGCCCGACATTTCCTGATCCGAGCATCAGTATCCTGTTGCCCGGCTTTATGTGGTGAAGATTCATCATAGTCTGGGCGGCACCTGCGCCGATGACTCCCGGAATTGTCCAGCCCTTGAAGGTTACCATGTTCTCGCTGGCCCCTGTCGCCACAAGCACACTGTCTCCTTTGAAATGCTTTATCTCATCACCAATCCTGACTGTTACCTCCTTCTCATCATAGAGTCCAACAACTGTGGCATTGAGCCGCACATCCACGCCCAGTTTATTCGCCTCCTCAAGAAGTTCGTAACCTATGTTGAATCCTCTTATCTTCGCCTTGTGTTCCTTTGAACCGAAGAACTTGTGTATCTGCTTAAAGAGCTGACCGCCCGGCTTTGCATTCTCATCAAATACTATCGGTTTCATTCCGTTCTTCGCAGCCTCTATTGCAGCGGAAAGTCCTGCCGGGCCTGCGCCTATCACTATCAGATCATATCTCTCTATCATAGCGGTCACCTCCTAAAAATCCTTCTCTGCCGATGCACCATACTGCGTTCTCACGTCCATTCCCTCTTCCAAAGGAGTGATGCACGTTCTTATATTTGGTTTGCCATTTACGACCATGACACAGTCCGTACATCTTCCTATGGCACAGAATACACCTCGCGGCTCATGTCTCTTCTTGGTATATCTGTGTGTCATGACACCCGCAACTCTGAGCGCCGCCGCTATCGGCTCGCCCTCTATTCCCTGAAGTGTCTGTCCATCATATGTAAAATTCACCAGCCTGCCCTCCGGGGTGTCCCCCAGTATCGGGTGAGTTAATATCCTATCCATAGCCATTCCTCCTTTTTTGTATGTTCAATTAACTTGGTGAAATGGTAAACCCTTGTACCATGCTAGAGTCAATGCACTTGATTTGTTTTTGATGATTTCGGAATATGTGAAGATTTCTCTATATATTAGCTTAATTTTATTAAGTATTTTCAAAGAAAATAGAATTTGATTAGGTGGTGTGTTACTATACAGGCATATAAATATCATGTACATAAAGTGTATTACAGAATATTTTGGGCACGATACATATACATGCAACCAGTATTTGAGTTATACACAACCACCAGCTGCCAGAAGTTTGTTGTACGAGATCGGGAATTGGAGATATATTATGAAGAAAAAAGATACATTCAAGATTGGGGAGCTGTCTAAGCTTTTTGATATCGGCGTAGATTCCATCAGATATTACGAAAAGGTTGGTATACTGCACCCTGTGAGAAATGATGAGAACAATTACAGAATGTACACAATAGATGACGTGCGCCGTCTTGCACTTATCCGTGAACTTCTGGGACTCAGTTTCTCTACTGACCAGATACGTGAATATGACGAGGACAGAAATGTCAAAAGTACCACAGAACTGCTGCAAACGGAGCTTGATGTGGTCGACTCTCAGATT